>NZ_JBFDUZ010000003.1:0-300000 GCF_040719145.1 Paenibacillus sp. JQZ6Y-1 | reverse complement strand
GCATTTATGGATGGGCTAAAATATATTACGCAGGAAGATAAAATGACGATCCGTGCTGCACAGTTGTTGTCTGACGTGTACGCGGAGCAGCGCCGTCAATTGATCGGCGATACAGCATTGCAGCCGGAGGCAGGGCAACCACCAGCGGGTGGGACCGTGTATTTGGCGACAGCGGATGATGAGGGCAATATGGTGTCGTATATCCAGAGCAATTATATGGGCTTTGGCTCTGGCATCGTAATTCCGGGAACCGGGATTGGTCTGCAAAATCGTGGACATTCCTTTTCGCTGGATTTGACCCACGATAACCGATTGGAGCCGGGCAAAAAGACGTACCATACGATTATTCCCGGCTTTTTGACCAAGCAGAATCGTCCGATTGGACCATTTGGCGTAATGGGTGGCTTTATGCAACCGCAGGGGCATATGCAGGTAGTGATGAATATGATCGACTTTGGATTGAATCCGCAGGCGGCGCTAGACGCTCCACGCTGGCAATGGCTCGAAGGCAAAGTGATCGAAGTGGAGCCATCGTTCCCCGATCCTCTTGCCCAAAGTCTCATGCGCAAAGGTCATATCATTCGCCGCGCCAACAGCTCTGGTGGATTTGGACGCGGACAGATTATCGTGCGGGATGAGCAGAACGGTGTGCTGATCGGCGGTACAGAATCGCGCACAGATGGCGCGATTGCTTCGTGGTAAATAAGAATAGAGCAGAACTCCCATTATAGATGCAATGGGAGTTCTGCTCGTTTTGTTATGACGATCTATTTATCCAAAGCAGTGCAGCATTCGCCTCACATCATTGTAGTGATCGTTATATGCAAGGTCATACCTTGACCCTAACAGAATCATTGGAAAGCTCATATCACACTCATGTAGGGAATAATCTACTTATCAGACATCAAGAGGTGGCTTCTTCGGTAGCAGCCGAAGCGGATTCTTCATGATGCTTACCAACCCAGCTCTCCAGCTTTTTCGCTAGAAATAGTCCAGCAGCAATGAATACTACGACTGGCAGCAGCAGCCACGGATTCTGGATATAGCTGTCCAGATCGGAGCCGATATACGAGACGACAAAGATCATAATCGCTCGTCCGGTGGCAGAGGCGATCAGGAAGGAGCGTAGCGAGATGCCGCTTAATCCTGCCGCTGCATGCATGACCGTAAACGGTCCAAATGGTAGCAAGCTGAACAAAAACAAATATAAAAAGCCGTTCTTTTCGATCCAGCTTAGACTTTTGCGAATACTTTTTCGTTCGGCAAAGCGCTGAAGGTATTTCCAGTGCGAGAGTTGGCGGACAAGGATGAATACCGTCATGATGCCGACCATAACCCCTATCCATGAGTAGAAAAATCCATACCATAATCCATTAGCCGCTGCATTAAGCCCAATCACCACCATCGTTGGTAGCGGCGGGACAAACGACAGTAAAAAAGCCAGTGCAATACTGACTAGCGGACCGAACGAGCGATATTGCTCCATCAGCCCTGTGATATCCTGATCTGCCGTAGACGAGAGCAGCAGTGTCATATCCATCCGATTCATTCCTTCCTTTTATAAAAAAACAAAACCGCCAGCGACCCAAAATGGGGGCTGGCGGCTGCGTGTTGAAATATAATGTCATCTTAAGCTTATGTCCATAACAGACAAGGCTCACGATGAACACAAAAGTATACTAGGCAGCCGAATATCGTTCTACCTCTTATTACCCTTTCCGTGCGCTTCTGACCGCGTTCATGGCAAATTTAATTGCATAAGCAACTTGATTGTCATTCACCCCTTTGACTGCTTATCCCTTTGGCTGAAAAAGGCTTCAATCCGGCGGCTAATCACCAGACAGACAGCGATAAACAGCACCACCAGCGTCAGATACCACGGATTCTCCCAATACAACGCCAGATCGGCACCGATAAATGAAACGGCAAACACCATCACTCCGCGTCCAAATAAAATCGCAATTAGAAACGAACGAAAGCGAATGCCGCTCAAGCCTGCGGCAATATTGAGCATCGTAAACGGACCTACCGGAAACAGACTAAGTAGAAATACATACGTAAATCCATTGTCCCGAATCCAGCGCCGCGTACGATCCACTTTGGGACGACTGGCAAGGCGCGTCAGATAACGATGCTGTGACAGCTTGCGAATCAGCGCAAATGCCACCAATGACCCGCCAATAATACCGATATACGAATATAGGAACCCGACCCACAGCCCGTACACTGCGGCATTGACGCCCAGCACGATCACCGTTGGCATCGGTGGAATAAATGATTTTAGAAACGGAATCAGAATGCTGATCAACGGTCCCAGTGATCGGTATTCATTCATCCACCGCTTCAAATTTTCTTCGTTTATATAAGACAGCCAATCCGAAACTGCAATCTCCATCATCCTGCGTACCCCTTTACTCCGCCTGCTTCAAGCTATCCACAGCAGCCTTGTTCGCTATTATGTCTCTATCGTTGCTTTTATTATAGCGGATGGAAGGCAAGATGGAGCGGGAAGGAATAGACAAAGTTAAGGCATTTTATAGCGGAAGATTCCATACCGTTTGCGAGAGAAGAAGAGTTAGGGGCTGCAAGGATCACTATTTTTTACAATAAACAGGTGGAATGCCGACAGATCGCGAATAATGCTACATTCCGGCTATCTATCTATTGATCTGTTTGATTGCGGAATAGAGATCATGCCATATAGCAGGAATAGAGGCATAGCAAGCAATACATAGAGCAATGCTCGCAGGCAAAGCAAATGGCAGAATGTACATAGGAAAGGAATGGGAGCATGCATATCCTGATTCAATTATCGCGTCGGCTGATTCGGATGCGTAAATCGGTGTTGGTGTGTACGGCACTGCTGTTTATTCTTGTTAGCTCGTTTATCGCGTATGCGTTGGAGCCACAAACATTTGGGCATTGGTTTAACGCACTCTACTGGGTGCTGACGACGATGTCCACGGTCGGGTACGGGGATTATTTTATGGAGCACGTACCGGGCAAACTATTTACTATGTTTCTATACATCTTCGGGATCGGGCTGCTCAGCTTGATTATCGGGAAAATCATCGACTCTATGGGGGAATACAATCGTAGAAGGGACGCGGGCAAATTGAGTTATACCGGGCACAATCATGTCGTCATTATTAATTGGAGTAAAAAGGCGCAATATGCGATTGACGAGCTATTTTCGAGCAATCCGCAATTGGATATTATTATTATCGACGAGCTGGACAAGCATCCGCATGATCACCCGCAGGTTCATTATGTGCATGGTGATCCAACGCGTGAAGAGATACTGGTACAGGCAAATATTGCACATGCGCAATCGGCGATCATTTTCGCGGATTCGCGGATTGATGATGCGTCGCTGGTGGATGGCAAATCGCTGCTGGTTGCTTCCAGTATCGAACGCATCGCTCCGCAGGTGCATACCACGGTAGAGATTATGCTGGAAAATCATATTAAAAACTTCCGCCACGTGCATATCAATGAGTTTGTACTATCTCATGACGCTATCTCACGTCTGGCTGTACGTTCAGCGCTGCATGAAGGGAATAATGATATTATTAATCAATTGCTGAATCGGCGATATGGCGAGGATCTCTTTCATGTACCAGTACGTGCGGAATGGAGCAGTTACGGTGATGCCTTTCATGCGCTGTTGGCAGAAGGCGCAACGCTGATCAGTGATCGCAACGATATGACCATCAATCGCAAATTGAATGACAACATACCGGAAGAAGCGAAGCTATTCGTGCTGTGCGATGATGCAACCTATGCACGTATAATCGGTTCTACCGATACCCTTGGAAAATAATCAGAGGATGGCTATCTAGACGGCAACGCGACTTTGCGATAGAGATCGTCATTGATCATAACGCAATATCCGTGTTACACGCTATAACACTCATTGCAGTACAGCAGTTTAGAGGGGTGCTGTGCGGCATGTCCATGTAGCTTGTCATTCTCAAGTGTGACAATAACGGGTATACTAGGGGCAATGAACATCAATAGGGGCAGATGAATCGGTCAGCAGCGACGGGAACGTACCGTTCCTTTGTACCGTTCACTGACATAAGGATTCCACAGCACCGGATACATACCGCAGGAATAGTCCCACGGCGGCTGTTGGAGCCTCTTCCCTTGTCATCTGTTATTTACATCCTACTATTCCGTCGAAAAGGAGCTTATGTATGGCTAACGACTTTACACCCGTGATTGTAAAACATGTGGTGATTGGCGAAGGTGCGCCGAAAGTATGCGTGCCGCTCGTCGGTCGAACTACTGAAGAATTACAAGAGGAAGCACGCTTTTTGCAAACCGCTGATTTGGACGTGGTGGAATGGCGAGCGGACTTTTTTGAACATGTGGACAGTATAGAGCGGGTACGTGCTGCACTGTTAGAGATTCGTGCGTATCTACCATCCGTGCCGATCATCTTTACGTTCCGTACGGCAAAAGAAGGCGGGGAGCGCGAGATCAGCGATGCGTACTATGTACAATTAAATCAGTCGCTGGCGTCTTCCGGTCAGGTGGATCTGATCGATATTGAGCTGTTTATTGGCGACGAGCATATCCGCGCCATCGTGGATAAGGCGCATCAGCATCATACCGCTGTTATTATTTCAAATCATGATTTTCAAGGAACACCGCCGAAGGAAGAGATTATCTCGCGTCTGCGCCGAGCACAGGAGCTGGGCGGCGATCTGCTGAAGCTTGCAGCGATGCCGAAGTCTGCGGCGGATGTGATCACGCTGTTGGACGCAACGGTAACGATGCGAGAGCAGTATGCAGAGCGTCCGTTGATTACGATGTCGATGGGTGGTCAAGGGCTGATTAGTCGTCTGGCAGGCGAGCTGGTCGGTTCGGCACTCACGTTTGGAGCGGTAAAACGCGCTTCTGCACCCGGACAGATTCCGATTGCTGAGCTGCGCAGTGTGCTGAATCTACTGCATAACAACTCCAAATAAAAATGAAATGTTCATTATTATTCCCCTGTAGATGAATCTACAGGGGAATTTGTTGTATAAAGATGTTCGGAATGGTTTAAAAGAAATCAAAGGCATCATTTGACCTCGTCGATGTGAATAGATACATGACAAAGAACATATTACCAATCCGTCTCTGATTGTGCATCTATCTGTACAATCGCAGGCTGCCAAAGAAATCAGGATCAAGCCCATCTATTTGAAGGAGGCAATCACATGTATCTGGTATCCAATCAGAACAGTCTTATCGAAACGGAGCAGCTAGAGCTATGGGAGCAGGAGCATGACATTATACTGCCTGCGGCGTACAGTGCATTTTTGCAGCAATATGGACAGGGCACATATTGCGGCTTGCTGCATGTGGAGCAGCCGGATGCGCAGCAGCTGAACGGATTTGCCCAGTATGAGTTATGGGAGCATGATGAGCGTAGTCCTATCACCGCTCCCCAGTTGGAGGAATGTATCGTGATCGCCAGTACGATTGACGGTGATATGATCGCTCTGCATCGTGAGGTAGAGGGTGGTATTTGGCTGCCACGTCATGCGACGACGATCGAACGACTGGACTGGGGAACGTTCTCGTGGCAGGAGTTTATGGATCATGAGCTAGGCAAGCGTTATGATCCCGGTTATCAGCTACTACGGGAGAAGGCGTATTTTGAACCTTTGAATGAATCCAAGCAATATCATCAGCTGTTGTTAAACAAGGGCAAGTCGAAAAAAGGGCAGACTGGACAAGGAGTTCAGCCTACGGGTCTTTCCGAAAAAAACGCTTCTGTCGCAAGTGCGTCTGCTGGTGGTGTGTATCTTGTGAACGATCCGGGCGCAGATATGGAATATGCTGGAGCAGCGTCCGATGCACCTGTCGCACCGTCTACACCATCTCCTACGTATCGTGAACCGCTGCGACTGCGGCTCAAGGAAATTGCCGATCGTATTGCCTTGCAGTGGCCGCCCAATCTACGCGTGGAAACAGAGCATTCCGGTCAGCTCTTTTATCATAGTGTGGGCGGATATATTCGGTTCAATTATGCGTATGCGGCAGAGGTACTGTTTGTACATGAGGAGCAGGCTGCGTCCAGCAGTGAGGACGATCTGGCACAGTCGCTGCTTCAGGCGCTTCACGATGCTGGAATATCCTAAAAGCAACAGCTGAATTGTTTACCATCGTCTGATTTCGTGTAACCAATGGTTGTACCTTCTTTTGCCAGCACGAGTTATAAACGGCAAAAGATGAGCTGAATACGAGAGCATGATTACGAAGGAGGCAACAGTATGTATCCGGATTTGCAGGGCAAAACAGTGATTGTTACCGGAGCGGCAACAGGGATCGGTCAGGCGATTGCGCTTCGTTTTGGACAGGAAAAAGCAAATGTAGTAATCAATTACCATAGCAACCACGACGGCGTGGAAGAAACGATTCAAAAGATCAAGGAAGCCGGTGGACAGGCGATTGATGTGCAGGGCGATATGTCGAACGAAGAGGATGCCCAGCGCATTATTCAGACGGCACACGATACATTTGGTAGTATGGACATCATGGTTAACAATGCCGGTATGGAAAATGAAGTGCCGTCGCATGAACTGTCGCTGGACGATTGGAATAAGGTGATCAATGTGAATCTGACCGGTACATTCCTTGGCAGCCGTGAAGCGATCCGTTACATGCTGAAACATAATATCAAAGGCAGCATTATCAATATGTCCAGCGTACACGAGATTATCCCGTGGCCGCATTTTGTACACTATACCGCGAGTAAGGGCGGCGTGAAGATGATGACCCAGACGCTGGCGATGGAATATGCGCCGAATGGGATTCGGGTAAATGGCATTGGACCGGGCGCGATCAATACACCGATCAATGCGGAGAAGTTTGAAGATGAAGAGAAAAAGGCAGCTGTGACCAAGCTGATTCCGATGGGATATATCGGCGAACCGTCCGAGATCGCTTCGGTAGCAGTATGGCTAGCTTCCTCTGAAGCGAGCTATGTGACCGGCATTACTATCTTTGCCGATGGCGGCATGACCAAATATCCATCGTTCCAAGGCGGAAACGGTTAAGCGGGAGGTGACTCTCATGATAAAACGCAAGTCTGATCATGTAATGCCAGCAACAGAGTATGCAGGGGTAACGGTATTTCCCGAACCAGCAGATGTATTGGAAGATCCATCGCTGTCGTGTTACTTTTTACCGATGCTTTCGTTTACGCATGAGCATTTAGAGGATCAACGTTCGTACCGTATCCACTTGCTCGGCACAGACGGTCTACAATGTCTGGATGCGGCGCTATACAGCGAGAATCACATCTGGGGCTTTGAATATAATGATGGCAAATACCGCTTCTTGGGTAACATCAGCGTATTTGGTGGTGTTAATATTCCAGAGGTGTACGCGTGGCTGGTGGAGGATTTTGACCGCAACTGCGAGTATTATTTGCACGAAGAGATTGCTGCATCCGATTATGGAGAGCAGGTTCAAGTGGCATTGTCTAGCATTGCCAATTTTGAAGCTCGTTATTATGCGGAAAATGTGTACAGCTATCTGTATGCACGCACCCATTATCAGCGTACGGGCGAGTTCCGTCATATCGATGAGTTAACTGGCGATCACCGTCCGATAGATCAGCATCTGCTGTTGGATCGTCTAGAAGCACAGGAGATGAGTGCGATTGTACTGGATAACCTGCCGGATACCTTGCGTGTGCGCTATGATATTCAACCGGAAATGATCGTCGGCGGTGCGGAACGTTTTCGTTTCATGTCTGCTAGTAGTAGCGGCGTAGTGCTGGCATTACTGAATACGCATCGGCAGCAGGTTTATTTGCTAGAATAGCTCCCGTTGTATGCTCCATTGTTACTCTATATGCTCCATCGTTACGCTCATATCTTGATCTGCACCATCGTTCATGCGGCAGTCGCTCGCTTACTATTCGTAGAGGCGTAGCGCCGTATAATTGTTACTGTTTTGGGATAGAGTTGGCGGTGGCGATATGCTATGATGGAGCTGAGGTGAGTCTATTGACGACAGAACATAATCAACCAGCATCCACACCGGAAGACGCTCCAGCGAAAAAGCTGAGTCAAGCCGAGATGGCTAAACGTCTGCTGGCACAGAAAAAGCAAGGTAACCAAGGCAAAGGCGGTAACGGACAACAATCCACCGGCACCAAATCGATGAAAAGCCAGATGACCAAAAAAGTAAACAATCAGCGCAAAAAGATGGGAACCTAATCGCTTTCCATGTGCAGTCTGATTTACTGCATCCATAATCTTCATCAGAAAAAGACCGATTCCATTAGCCGAACCGGTCTTTTTTGTGCGTGAATATTCTGGTTTCCTTATAGCAATGTCTGCCTTGCTCTTAACCGAGCTATGGTAACATGGTATGATGGACAACAAAAGAATGGAAACGGAAGCGGAGGCAAAACAGCATGAAGAATGTACTCGTCACTGGCTACCGTGCGCATGAGCTGAGTATTTTCAGTCAAAAGCATGAAGGCATTCATTATATCCGCCAAGCGATTCGCAGCAAGCTAATTCCGCTGCTGGAGGATGGGCTAGAATGGGTGATTACGCCCGGACAGTATGGTGTCGATCTGTGGGCGTGCGAGACGGCGATAGAATTGAAGCAGGAGTATCCGCAGCTGCGGGTATCGATCCTGTCCGCGTTTGCTAACCCAGAGGAACGCTGGAGCGATGACAAGAAGGACTATTACAATCAGATTTTAAAAGATATCGACTTTCATGGGGTAGTCAGCAATCAGCCGTATCAGGGCATCTGGCAGTTCAAGGCGCGCGATGAACTATTATTTCGCAAGACGGATGGCATTGTGCTGGTCTATGACGAGGATGCAGGGGAAGGCAGCCCACGCTTTTTCAAGGAAGAAGCGCTCAAGCGTCAGCAGGAGGATGGGTATCGCTATATCAGCATCAGCTCGGAAGATATTCAGGGCATTGCGGATGAGGAGCGATTGGAGCAGCTGATGGAAGAACCGGAGATGGAGATGAACGGCAGCCGCAATACATTTGGCGACGAGATCTGATGAGTGGTAGGTCGGCTTCTTGCAGTTTGAATAGAGCTAGAATTAGTATTGTAGACCAAGGGGATTTTCCGTATGCGACGGGAAATCTCCTTTTTGCTGTGCTTTTCAGTAAGCTAGTTGGCAATGATTGGGCTGCATTGGGTAATGGGTATAGTGATGGACGCTCTGTGTAAACCAGAGCGACGACAATCCAAAATCAGAACGGGAAAGGGGAACATCATGAATACGAACACCAACAGCATGACCCGCACCGGAACGACAGTTGGACATTATCTGTTTGATTGCCTAAAGGAACAACATATTACGGAGATTTTTGGTGTACCAGGCGATTATAATTTTTCGCTGGTGGATGCACTGGAAAGTTACGAGGGCATTGGCTTTATTCCAGCACGCAATGAGCTGAATGCGGGCTATGCAGCGGATGGTTACGCCCGTGTCAAAGGCATCAGCGCGATGATTACAACCTTTGGCGTAGGTGAGATGAGTGCCTGCAACGCGATTGCTGGTGCATACAGTGAGAATATTCCGATCATTCATATTGTAGGGACACCTGCTTCCCAGATGCAGCAATCCAAACAATTAATGCATCATACGCTGATGGATGGCGATTACGATGTATTCCGCAAAGTGTATGAGCCAATTACCGCTTATACCGCTGTAATCACACCGGAAAATGCGATGCTGGAAATTCCGCAGGCGATTCATATCGCGACAACGACGAAGAAGCCGGTATATCTGATGGTCGCTATTGATCTGGTGAACCAGCAGGTGCTACCACATACAAATCAACAGCCTTCGCCATTGAAAACAAGCTCCTCTTCGCTTCAAGCGGCGATGAAGCAGGCGGGTGAGCTACTACATGCCGCAGAGCGCGCGGTGCTGCTATCTGATACCACCGTGCTGCGACAGCGCTGGCAGCAGCAAGCGATTCAGCTGGCAGAGGCACTACGCATTCCAGCGGCATCTATGTTAATGGGGAAAAGCGGCTTCGATGAGCAGCACGAGCAATATATCGGTATGTATGGCGGTGCATTTGGTAATCCGCAGGTAACAGAGATCGTGGAGCAAGCAGATGTGGTGCTGGCGCTGGGGTTGATCTGGACGGATATCAATACAGCTAATTTTACCGCTAAGCTGGATACGAATACGATCATCAATATTCAGCCAGAGTATGTGACCATCGGGGAAGCAACCTATTCGAATATCCGCGGAGAGGATATGATACAGGCGCTGGTGGAACTGGGCTGGATGAATATGAAGGATATACCGAAAACGGATTTTGCTTATGATACGGCGCAAGGAAATGCAGACGAGCCACTGCATACGCTGCACTATTATCCGCGTTTTCAGCAGATGCTGCGTGAACAGGATATCGTGCTGGCAGAGACGGGGACATTCGCATATGGTATGTCGCAGGTTCGTTTGCCGAATCAGGTTATGTATCTTGCGCAGGGCGGCTGGCAAAGTATCGGATACGCAACGCCAGCAGCATTCGGTGCATCCATTGCGGCTCCCAATCGTCGGGTAATTCTGTTTACCGGTGAAGGTTCGCTGCAATTGACCGTGCAGGAACTAAGCTCCATGCTGGAATATGGCTGTCGACCAATTATTTTCATCCTGAACAATGGCGGATATACAATTGAAAAGTATTTGAATGTCAAAGAAGACATTGCTAAGCAGACGTACAACGAAGTACCGGCTTGGAATTATACCGAGCTGATCCGTACATTTGGACGCGATGCGTATACGGCAAAAGTAACCACCAATGGCGAATTGGATTTGGCAATTGCGGAAGCGGAGCAGCAGCAGAGTGAGCGGCTATGTCTGATCGAAATGATTGCTGCTGATCCGATGGATGCGCCGGACTACATGAAAAAAATCCGTGCCTATATGGAGCAGCAGGAACAGCAAAGTTAAGCTATTACTACGATAAAGTGCAGGTGCGCACATTCCTGATAAAGGTGGAACAGGATCAAGTCTGGATCACTATCAAATAGGATAAGAATCTCCTCATCTTCAACATATTGCATCGCTCATCCAGTCGTCATGATGTTGACTGGATGGGCGGTGTTTTTGGTTTGATTGGCAATGCCATTTTTCTTCATCCATATTTCATCTTTAATAACCTGTGAAAAATAGTGACACAGACGCAGCATTTGCTTATAATGTAGCAGGAGTAACAGGCTATAACAGATATACCAAAATAGTAATACACTGATCCTCATCGGTCCGGATTGAGGCGGAGGAGGGAATGGGAATGATTACGCTGGAAGGCGTGAGCAAATATTTTGGCAAAACCGGCAGTGATTTGCCTGCCGTCAAGCAGGTGGATCTGCATATTGGTACAGGCGATATTCATGGCATCGTCGGCAGTAGTGGTGCAGGCAAATCGACCTTACTGCGTATGATTAACATGCTGGAAAGCCCAGATGAAGGGCGTGTCATCGTAGGTGGGCAGCAGTTGACTAGCTTGTCGGAACGTCAGTTGCGACCAGTACGCCAGCAGATTGGTATGATTTTTCAGCAATTCAATCTGGTGCATAATCGTACTGTAGGCGGCAATGTGTCGGCGGCGCTGGAACTGGCAGGCGTGAAAAGGAAAGAACGGGAGCAGCGTATTAGAGAGTGTCTCCATCAGGTGGGCTTGCTGGATCGGATACACGATTATCCGTCTCAATTGAGCGGAGGGCAGCGTCAGCGTGTCGGCATTGCACGCGCGATTGCTACACGTCCGCAGGTGCTGCTGTGCGATGAACCGACATCGGCGCTTGATCCCAGTACAACCGCAGATATTCTCGGACTGCTCCGGCAGATCAATGAGCAGCTGGGCGTAACGATGGTGCTGGTCACACATGAGATGGATGTGGTGAAAAGTCTCTGCGATACCGTGTCTGTGATGGCGAATGGACAGATTGTGGAGAGCTATTCGCGGGCAGAGCACGGCTTCGCATCAGCACCGGATTATACGCTATCGTATCGTGAGCAGCTGCTAGGCATCGGAGGTGACGACCGTGGATAATACACGAACCTTCGGTGAGATGCTGGACAAGTACCAGACAGAGATTTGGCAAGCGATTGGCGACACGTTTACCATGGTTGGCATATCTTTGGCAGCCGCTATTCTGATTGGCTTGCCGCTTGGTACATGGATCTACCTGACCCGCAAAGGACAGCTATATGAAAATGTATATGTGTCTGGGTTACTGAACAGCATCGTTAACATCGTACGTTCCTTTCCATTTCTGCTGCTAGTTGTGTTTTTGATTCCATTTACACGTCTGGTTGTCGGTACGTCGATTGGTACAGAAGCGGCGTCGGTGCCACTATCGATCATCGCCATCGCCTATTATTCGCGGCTGGTGGAGCAGGCGCTGCTGGATGTACCACGTGGCATCGTGGAATCGGCGCGTGCGATGGGCGCATCCGGCATGCAGATTGTGTTCAAGTTTCTGTATGTGGAAGCACGTTCTGGGCTGGTGCTGGGACTGACGACATCAGCGATCAGCTTTATTTCATACTCGACCGTGGTCGGCATTGTCGGCGGCGGCGGAATTGGTGATTTTGCGATTCGATACGGGTATCAGCGTTTTGAAACGGATGTGATGGTCTATATGATCATCCTCATGATTATTCTAGTGCAGGCGGTACAATTCACCGGTAGCCTGATCTCACGCCTGATCGACAAGCGCTAACCGATTGGCAAATGATTGAGAAGCCAAAAGTAATATGTATATCATCACTACACAAATACGGGGGTATCTATTCCATTATGTTAAACAAAAAATCCATCCTGATCCTGCTGTTCGCCATGGCATTACTGCTGGCGGCATGTGGACAGAAAGCTACAACCGAAACGAATAACGCATCTAGCGAAACGAGCAGCGAAGCAAGCACAACTGGCGAAACAACGCTAAAAGTCGCTACCCTGATCCCGCCAATGACCGATATTCTCGACATCGTAAAACCACTGCTGAAGCAGGACGGCATCAATCTGGATGTGATCGTGCTGTCGGATAACGTACAGCCCAATGATGCACTGGCAAACAAAGAAGTGGACGCGAACTTCTTCCAGCACGTTCCATATATGCAGCAGTACAATGCCAGCAAAGGCAGCAATCTGGTTGGCATTCAACCGATCTATAATGCTATCTATGGCGCCTATTCCAAAACGTATAAAAGCATCGACGCTCTGCCAGAAGGCGCAACCATCGCTATCGCCAACGATCCATCCAACATCGGTCGCTCGCTGCAAATGTTTGCTCAAGCTGGCATGATCACGCTCAAAGACGGCGTAGGCATGAATGCGGTACAAGCCGACATTACATCCAATCCGAAGCACTTTACATTCAAAGAGGTCGATCTGCTGATGCTGGCTCGTATGTATGATGAAGCCGATCTGGTAGCAATGACTCCGGCATATGCCAAACCGCTGAATCTGACTCCGGTTAAAGATGCACTCGTTACAGAAAAAGAAGACTCTACTTTCGCCATCACACTGGTTGCACGCGAAGACAACAAAGACTCTGCCGCGATCCAGAAGCTGAAAGAACGCATGGCTGGACCAGAAGTGAAGAAATTCCTGCAAGATAACTATGCAGATATTGCTGTACCAGCATTTTAAGGTATAGTTCGGCAAACCGAATCCAACCGCTGCTTGCATAAAAGGAAAAGTTGTCTCCTATTACGCATTAGCATTGGCACTACATGAACACCCAAACCTTCAAAAACCTGCCCACCCATTTTAGGGTGCGGCAGGTTTTTTGGCATTTTCCGAAGAGTTTTCATTGATGCCGAACTCGTTTTTACATAGATCGCGATTGAAATGGAAAGAGAGTTTGTGCTAACTCGGTATGCTGAACACAGTTAAATCAAGATAAGTAGGGGAAGGGTGGAAATGGATGATGAACGATGTACAAATGGATTATACACAATTTGTTAAGGAAAAAGAGCGTGAGTGGCAGGAGCAAATGAACAGTAAGCCAGCGCAGTGGACCGTATCGGATGGGCTATCTAGCAAAATCAAAGAGGATGGAACGATGAATGACTTTTACGGATATACAACGGTCATTCCGCTTCGTGAAGCGGATCAGATGCGTTGTCAGCAGGCACAGCAGCTGTTACTGGATCGGCTGCCCCATCGGTTAGTCCAGCTGTTACCGGAGACATTTCATCTGACTATTCATGCACTGAGCAATGAGCGCAATACGGCGGGTGGTGTAGGCAAGGTGCAGGAGCAGATGAGCCAACATGAGTCTCAGGTGAAGCAGGTATTCCGCGAAGTTGCTGAGCGCTATGCTGGTCGCCACATCAACATGAGAGCATTGGGAGTCAGCACCAATACCCGCGATGTCGTCAGCATCAAATATGTACCCGAAGATTCTGACGATTATGCTCTGCTGATGGAGCTGCATGAGCGTATTCGCGAGCTGTCACCTGAACGAGGTACCTATATGCCTCATGTGTCGCTTTGTTATTTTCGATTAGACGGCTTGCAGCCATCGGACATTGATGTACTGTATCAGACGATGGATGAGATCAACCGTAGCATCAAGCTGGATATCGTACTAGACGTGAACCGATTCGTGTATCAGATGCACCGTCATATGAACGATTTTCCAGCTCTGTGTACTGTTCAGGAGTTTGTCGCGCCATAGGTGTCATTTCGAATGTGTATGGATGTGGTTAATTCACAGTCTCGGTTCAGCGTCTTATCTAGCTGAGGTAGTGGCTTGATGAGTATTGATCCAGCTTTGCAGCAATGGAATCATACGCTGTGCCAGCTGAATCGGCGTATCGCGTGTCTCTTTCGTTTCGCTGCTCCATTGCAGAGTCGCTCCATACAGCGACCAGCTGATCATCACCGACAGTGGCAACAGCTGCGCCTGATCCTGCTCGGGCAATTGCATCGTCAGATGCTCCAGTAGGTAGTGCTGAAGCTGAAGCTTCATATTTTTCTCGACCAGTGAACGCAGGGAATCGATATTTTTGGGACATTGTGTACCGGAATATTCGTGAAAATGGCATAGTGCATAGATTAGCGTAGTTAATGCTTCGGGTGTGAGAGCATTTTGCGGATCGATGCCCTTGTACAGCAATTGAATAAGCTGGCTAGAGATCATATGCTCCAGCAATTCGTATTTGTCAGTATAGTGGGTATAAAAGGTAACTCGATTAATCGTTGCGCGGCGGGTAATATCGCTGACGGTAATATCGTCAAATTCTTTGGTCTGTAGCAGTTCCACAAAAGCTTGGTGAATCAATCGCTGCGTACGGATCACGCGCGGGTCGTGCGGATTGGGACGGGGAGCAGTATTCATAAGGTATACCTCCTTAGGGATAAAAGGGATGATAAAGAGTATGAAGTTCACCAAAGTACACAAAAAAGAATAAAAATACAGAGCAAAAGTCAAACAACAAAAATAAGGGTTTAAATGAAAAAAGTTGCCTATCGATCTAAACGACAATCCATACGATGTGATACTTAAACGACACATCTGGATTTCTGTTGGTTGTATCTGTTCTTGCACGCCTGTACAATCAGGCATATACCCCACCCGGCAGCATGCACCGGGGAGGGACTTCTTTTACACTATAGCTTACTTTTATATATTTATTTCCTAAAGATAATAAGGATAGTATACCCTAAAACATCACTGGAGGTTACCATGAATATGAATTCTATCGAAAAAAATATGCAATCCAATCATACACAGTATGTAGCGCCGTTGTTTGAATCCTTTACACTGGGCAATCTGACATTATCCAGCCGTATCGTCATGGCGCCGATGGCGCGTGGCTTCTCGCCGAATGGCGTACCTGGAACGGAGGTGGCGGATTATTACCGTCGTCGTGCCGAGCAGCGTGTAGGGCTGATCATCACCGAAAATGTATCCATTCCGCATTCTTCTGCCAATCAGGACCCGGCGAACAGCCCTGACTTTGGTAGCGAAGCCGCCCGTGCAGGCTGGAAGCATGTGGTGGACGAGGTACATCGTGTCGGTGGCAAAATCATGCCGCAACTCATTCATGCGGGCATCGCTAGAGAAAACTTTCCGCAACCGGACGGCGCAGCGCCATCCATTGGTCCATCGGGTCTGGATGTGAATGGGGAAGTCAAAGGCGAAGCTATGACAGTACAGCAGATTCAAGAGGTCGTACAGGCATTTGCCGAGGCGGCAGTGCAAGCGAAGGAGTTAGGCTTTGACGGGATTGAGCTGCATGGAGCGCATGGTTATCTGATCGATCAATTTCTGTGGGAAACGACCAATCGCCGTGAGGATGAATATGGGGGTAGCATCGCCAATCGCACTCGCTTTGCAGTGGAGGTGGTGGAAGCGTGCCGTCGTGCTGTTGGTCCCGACTTCCCGATTGTCTTCCGCTTCTCGCAATGGAAATATCCTGTATATACCGCGAAGCTGGCAAATAATGCCGAAGAGCTGGCAGAAGTGCTGAAGCCACTTGCCGACGCAGGTGTAGATATTTTTCACGCATCGACACGCCGTTTCTGGGAACAGGCATTTGAAGGTTCGCCGCTTAGTCTGGCAGGCTGGGCGAAGCAGATTACAGATAAAGCGGTGATTACCGTCGGCTCGGTTGGCTTAAAACAGGACTTTACCGAATTCTTCGCTTCTGGTGCGGATGCCGAGCAGCAGGGCAGTGTAAGCATTCTGGCAGAACGACTGCAAAACCACGAATTCGATCTGATCGCCATCGGTCGCGCTCTGCTCGCTGATCCAGAATGGGCAGCCAAAATCCATGACGGTCGCTTGGATGAACTGAAGCCATTTCATGCGGAAGCGGTCGGCAAGCTGTACTGATGTATGATCCAGAGTGATAGATAAGCAATATGAATGTATGTGCTACAACGCATCCAGCCGCTGGATTCCTTCCTCTACGGAGTGGGGAATCTAGCGGCTGGATGATTTTTATACATATAAGTAGAGGGTGCGTAGAGGTTTCTATTCCCCTCATTTTTCACTACCTATGAATGAACAGTGATCTGTGTAGACAACTATTAGCTGCTTTGCTACAACAGCGAGCAGAATCTACTATAACGAATAGAAACTGCGATGATGGATAGAACCTGCAATGATGGATAGAAACTACAGTCAATTATCTACTCATCAGTCTTACAGGGTCGACACCTTCTTCACTTCCTGCGGTGCAATCACCGGTTTGGTCGCTTTTATCTTCAGCTTCCACTCCGACACCACCACACCCGCAAGCACCAATCCAGCACCAATATATCCTTTGATCGACAGCATTTCGTGCTCAAACCAAAAGGCAAACAGTGCCGCAAATACTGGCTCTAACGCGAAGATCAGCCCTGTGCGCGTAGGTGTCGTATATTTTTGGGCAATGGGCTGTATGACAAATCCAAACGCACTGCATACCACACTGAGCGCTAGCACAGCAATCCAGCCGTCACTTGTCTGCGGTAAGCTAGGCGTTTCATATACAAAGGAAAAGATCAGTCCGTACAAGCCAGCGAATCCGAGCTGCATAATGCCCAAATTCAGCGTACTGGACGTAATACGTGCCGCTGCACTGGTCATTAGAATATAACCTGCATAGCACAGCGCTGCTAGAATGCACAGCGCATCGCCGGGATGGATGCTAAGCTGTCCGTTCAAGGTCAGTAGCCCGATGCCCAGCAATGCCATCAGCACACCAGCAATCTGCCGCCCTGCCAGTCTGCGCCGAAAGATAACCCAGTATAAAATCGGTACAAAAATCACCGTCAGACTTAAGAGAAAACCAGCATTGGACGTTGAGGTCGTCTGCAACCCGAACATAATACATGCAAATACGCCAAACAGACATAATCCGAGCAGCGCCCCATAACCGGTCGTGCGCCAGTCCAGATGCCGTAGTTGGCGGAAAAAGAGTAACGCTGTCAGGATAAAAGCAAAACCAAAACGCAGCGCAATCAGATTGTAAGGGCTGAGCGAATCCATGCCCATTTTCATAAATAAATAAGAGGACCCCCAGCATAAGGTAACGATAAAGATCAGCAGGTCGGCCCGCGATTGTTTCATGTCCATCCATCCTTTAATGATTTGTTTCTTAGACGCTGCACACAGATGCAAGATTCCTGCTGGCAACGCGTTGATAAAATCAGTATAGTAGCGTTAGAGATATAAGTATATTGAATGTTTGTAATGGAATACATGAGAAAAAGTAATGATTTATTTCTTGCATATTAAAGGGGCAGATAGAGAATGAGTATTCATAAATATGAGGTGCTGCTCAAGGTCGTAGAGCTGGGCAGTTTGACACGCGCAGCAGAGGTGCTCGGCTTTACACAATCCGGGGTCAGTCATATCATTCATGGGCTGGAACGGGAATTTGGCTTTCCATTATTGCTGCGCGATCGTTCCGGTGTGCGACTGACAGCGAATGGCGAACGCGTCTTGATTCCCATACGCGAAGCAGTGAACTGGAATGAGCAGCTTAAGCAGGTCGTCTCCTCTATTCATGGACTGGCATCCGGTGTCATTCGTATCGGTACCTTTACGAGTGTATCTGTGCACTGGCTGCCGGGCATGATCAAGGAATTTCAGCGTCATTATCCGGGGATTACGTTCCGATTGATCGAGGGCGATTATGAAGAGATTGAAGAGTGGATTGCCAACGGTGAGATTGATTGTGGATTCATGACATTGCCTGCACGTGGCACATTCGATATTTTGCCGCTTCGTCAGGATCGGATGCTGGTCATTGTACCGCCGGATCATCCGCTACGTGAAGCAGAGTATTTTCCATTGTCGCGGCTGACAGAGGAGGATTTTATTATGCCACGCGAAGGCTCGGATTACGATGTACGGCGCGTGCTAGAGCATACGGGCATTACGCCCAATGTGCGTTTTGTACTGGGCGACGATTATGCGATTATCGCGATGGTGGAGAATGGACTGGGGATCAGCATTCTACCAGAGCTGGTGTTACAGGGGCGAGATCACAATGCGGGGATGCTAGAGCTGGAGGAGCGTAGCGTTCGTTCACTTGGTCTGGCGGTGCAATCGCTATCCAAAGCTTCGCCTGCGATGCGGCGATTTTTGGAATATGTAAAAGAATGGGTTCAGCAGGATAGCCAAGCAGCGGAATCTTGAAGCATAACGATCCATGAGTGGGAATAGCGAATGACGAACATCCAACCGGCGTATCGAAAATGATAAACGGCTTCTCATTTCCGAGCGTCGGACTGCGTTTATTTCGTCGTAAACTATGTTATAATTAAGTCCGTCTTCCAATGTAAGCGTTATTATAATGAAGCGGATGGAAGAACATGCCGCTTACATAGGATCATTTGAACTACCGATGGATGCCATTTGTATAGCGGGCGCAAGCCGGATAGACAGCAGTACAATGGCAATGGATGCAGGGGATAATCTCCAACTAGCGTCTATGGACCATACCCAAAATCGTATTTTGCAGGAGGTATAACGATGGCTCTTGGAACGAGCATGATTATGCGTTTGCAGATGGATAAGAAACAGGTAAGTTTCGGCGATGTGGCGGGAGCGATTGGCGAGGCTGGCGGCGATGTAGTGGCGATTGACGTCATTCATGCCAGCCCAGAGAGCACCACGCGCGACTTAACGATCAATTTGCCGGAAAATGTGCGCGAAAGCATGCTGAAATCCGTTGGTGCACTGCCGGGAGTCAAAGTGGTGAACGTATCCGACCGTACCTTTCTAGCGCATCTGGGCGGCAAGATTGAAGTGCAGCCCAAGTCTCCGGTCAAAAACCGGGAGGACTTGTCCCATGTGTATACACCGGGCGTAGCCAAGGTGTGTATGGCGATTCACGAAGATCGGCAAAAGGCATTCTCACTGACCGTCAAGCGCAATATGATCGCAGTCGTTTCCGATGGTACGGCAGTGCTCGGACTGGGCGATATTGGTCCAGAAGCCGCCATGCCGGTGATGGAAGGTAAGGCAATGCTGTTCAAGCAATTCGGCGAAGTCGATGCCTTCCCAATCTGCCTAGATACGACAGATACGGAAGAGATTATTCAAGCGATCAAATGGCTGGCTCCGGGATTTGGTGGTATCAATCTGGAGGACATCAGTTCGCCGCGTTGTTTTGAGATTGAACGCCGATTGACCGAGGAGCTGGATATTCCCGTATTCCACGATGATCAGCATGGTACGGCAGTCGTTGTGCTTGCCGGGCTGCTCAATTCGCTACGCATCGTTGGAAAATCGCTGGAAACAGCGAAGATTGTCGTGCTCGGTATCGGAGCTGCCGGAGCGGCTTGCGTCAAAATGCTGCTCTCCGCGGGTGCCAAGAACCTGATCGCTGTCGATAAATGTGGTGCATTGGTACGCGATGAAGAATATCCGCATGAGATGTGGAACTGGATCGCGAACAATAGTAACCCGCAATTGGAAAAAGGCAGTCTGAGCGATGTGATTCAGGGCGCCGATGTATTTGTCGGTGTATCTCGTCCGGGTCTGCTGACAGTGGATCATCTGCATACGATGGCAGATGATCGCATCGTATTCGCGATGGCGAATCCCGATCCTGAGATTGATCCCGAAGTGGCGGAACGCCATGTACGTGTGATGGCAACCGGGCGTAGCGATTATCCGAATCAGATCAACAATGTACTGTGCTTCCCCGGCATTTTCCGTGGAGCATTGGATTGCCGTGCGAGTGTCATTAATGAGGAAATGAAGGTCGCTGCCGCACGTGCCATCGCTTCCGTCGTCAAGGAAGATGAGCTGAACGAGCTGTACATCATTCCGGGTGTATTCAACGAGCAGGTAGTGCAGGAAGTCCGTCGTGGCGTCATTCAAGCAGCGATTGAGACTGGTGTAGCACGTCGTACACCACCAGAGTTCCGTTGATCTCATACCTATGGCATTAGTGTTTTATGAATCTATCCGTTATCGGATGAGTTGATTGATAATCGTGACAGGATTGCGCATTCTATTTGCATTTCTCCATTTCAAACAACAAGCTTCGCCAGCAATTATGCGATAATGGCGAAGCTTTTTCTATGCCTATACATAAGAAGAAAGGAAGAGGTACTCCAATAGAACAGCATGCAATATTGCCAATCCTATGCTTGTTGCAGACCGTGTGCATGAGGTAAGGTTGCAATAGAGTATCATATCGCAATTAGGCAGGTGATCCACTATGAATGCTAGACCCCCCTTATTGGCTAGCCTTTACCATACTCATATCGCCGAATCTGGCTATCGACCGCAACATTATGCGTATTACTACAAGCAATGGCAGCAATATGAAATGGAATATCATCACCATCATTCCACCGAGATTATGTACATGATCTCCGGCTCGTGCCGTATCGATCTAATCACATCTCCATCCAAGGAAGTTACTGTCCATTTGCAAAAGGGGCAATATATCGTGATTGATGCCGATATACCACATCGCCTGATCGTTGGCGATACTCCATGTCGGATGCTCAATCTGGAATTTGGCTTGCAAAGCTGTCCATCCACGACATCCATCTTACATCAACTGATTTGTCAGGAAAAAGAACTGGCAGAGCTGATCCGTACCCCTCAGCCCTATATGATCCTATCCGACCCAGAGGATGTATATTATACGCTCAAGTCGCTTGTGCTGGAGCTTGATCAGCAGCGAGAAGGTTCTATGCTGGGCGATTTACTGTTTGCGCAAATGCTGGTACGTATTGCACGGCTGTCACAGGAGCATCGGCAGGAGCAAACGTCGCAGAGTGAATGGTATGTACGCCAAAGTATCCAGTTTATGCGCCAGAACTACGACCGCAGTATCCGTATGGAGCAGATTGCCGCTTCGGTGAATGTGCATCCAAGCTATTTGCATCGTATCTTCAAAAAGCATATGCACCATACGCCGACCGATTATTTGAATACATTACGTATGGACAAAGCGAAGATGCTGCTCCGTCAGACCGATATTCCTATTGCCGAGATTGCCGATTATGTGGGCATTGCCAGCCGACCGTATTTTCATCTGCTATTCAAAAAGTATACTGGTCGCACGCCTGCCGATTATCGGATGCAATCCGAACGGTTTGTTCGCGAATATCAAGAACAGATGGACAAGCAAGGGGATACAAGGAGACAGGAGCGAGACATGGGTACAGAGCATGAATCAATAGAGGATTAAGTGGATAGCAAATAGTTAAAATAGAGTAAGGTTAGGATTTTGGACAGGTCATTGTGGAAAGAGTCACGATATTGATAACGCTTACTTCATAAGGCATTTTACAATGAATTCATCATAATAGATGGAGGGATTGTACTATGTCTTTGAAAGTAGCGTTTGTAGGAGCAGGTAGTATCGGATTCACGCGTGGGCTGCTGCGCGATCTGCTGGCAGTGCCGGAATTTACGAATATTGAACTGGCGTTTACAGATATTAACGAGCACAATTTGGATATGGTGACGCGCTTGTGCCAGCGCGACATCGACGGCAACGGGTTGAATATCCGTATCCAATCAACCACCGACCGCCGGGAAGCGTTGAAGGATGCGAAGTACGTCATTTGTACGATTCGAGTCGGCGGACTGGAAGCATTCGCGACCGATGTAGATATTCCACTCAAATATGGCGTGGATCAGTGCGTTGGCGATACGTTATGCGCGGGCGGTATTATGTACGGTCAGCGTGGCATTGCTGAGATGTTGAACATTTGCCGTGATATTCGTGAGGTGGCGGACGATCATGTGCTGCTGCTGAATTATTCTAACCCGATGGCGATGCTGACGTGGGCGTGCAACACGTATGGCGGTGTTAAAACGGTTGGTCTCTGTCACGGCGTACAGCATGGGCATCATCAGATTGCCGAAGTGTACGGATTGGACAAAAAGGATGTCGATATCGTCTGTGCGGGCATCAATCACCAGACGTGGTATATTCGTGCGAGTCATGAAGGGCGCGATCTGACGGCTGGATTGCTGGAAGCATTTGAGCGGCATGAGGAATACAGCCGCACGGAAAAGGTTCGTATCGACATGCTGCGGCGATTTGGATATTACAGCACCGAATCGAATGGTCATTTGAGCGAATATGTGCCTTGGTATCGGAAGCGTGCGCAGGAGATCGGGGATTGGATTGATCTGAACAGCTGGATTAACGGCGAGACTGGCGGTTATCTGCGTGTCTGTACTGAAGGGCGGAACTGGTTTGAAACGGACTTTCCGAACTGGATGCAGGAGGAGCCGAAGCGTTTTGCAGCGGAGGAACGGAGCGAGGAACACGGTTCGTATATTATCGAAGCACTGGAAACGGGACGTGTGTACCGTGGTCATTTTAATATGATCAACAACGGCGTAATCTCCAATCTGCCGAATGATGCCGTGATCGAAGCGCCCGGTTATGTAGATCGCAATGGCATTTCTATGCCGCATGTCGGGGATTTGCCACTCGGTCCAGCAGCTGTGTGCAATGTGAGTATTTCCGTGCAGCGCTTAGCGGTGGAAGCCGCTGTACATGGCGACGATAAGCTGCTGCGTCAGGCGTTTATGATGGACCCGCTGATCGGGGCGGTCTGCAATCCACCGGAAATTTGGCAAATGGTCGACGAAATGCTGGTCGCAGGCGAAGCATGGTTGCCGCAATATGGCGAAGCAATATCATCCGCCAAGCAGCGTTTGAATAACGGCAATCTGCTACCGACTCAAGACTACACTGGTGCAGCCCGTCTCAAAGTCAAAACCGTCGCCGAGATGCAGCAGGACCGCGATGCTGCCAACCGCAACGCAGGTGAAGCAGATAAAGGTAAGGATCGGGAAAAGGTACAACAGTAAGCTTAGCAGTTCGTATCGCAATAACTATGGAGATATGGTTGTTCATCTGTACAGCAATCTATCCAGCAATTCGTACGGAACTACGTAAGGTAAGCATGAGAAGAACAAGGCTAACAATAGAGTCGGTATAAGCCACATCATGTAGCGAAAAGAGCAGTGAGATCAACGATCTCTGGCTGCTCTTTTCGCTATTTTGCAATCCTCTGTAACATGAGCGCAAATATATGATACAAACGATCAGGATATTGCTATACGTCACCGTCCAAACCTTTTACGCTTAAAGGAAGGTGGTAATGGTGAAATATAGAACTAGCAGCACTATGCCGCAAATCATATTATCGAAGTGGGGGTTATTTCATGTCTCAAGCCAGTGAACGCAAAATCAATTGGGGAATCATCGGCACCGGTGGCATTTCCAATAAATTTGTCGGCGATCTGCCGTTTACGAATAACGGAGTGGCGTATGCTGCCAGTTCCCGTAGTCAAGAAAGCGCGGATGCATTTGTACGCAAATACAATATGACGGTTGGATACGATAGCTATGAGAAGTTATTGCAGGACGAGAAGGTCGATGCGATCTACGTCGGTACGCCGCATCCATTACATAAGCAAAATGTGCTCGACGCGCTACATGCTGGCAAGCATGTACTGTGCGAAAAGCCGTTTATGATGAATGCGAGCGAACTGGAAGAAGCGATTCAACTTGCCCGTGAGAAAAAGCTGTTCCTGATGGAAGGCATGTGGACGCGCTTCCTGCCACCGCTGCGCCAAGTGCGTGAATGGATTCAGGATGGCAAGATCGGTGAAGTACGACTGGTTAAGGCAGATTTTGGATTCCGCTTTAATGGTGATCCAGAGCATCGTTTGCTGAATAAGGAGTTGGGTGGCGGGGCGCTGCTTGATACCGGCATTTATCCAGTATCGTTTGCTTCGATGGTGTTAGGTGCCAAGCCGGAGAAGATTCATAGCACCTCATATATTGGGCAAACCGATGTAGATGAGCAATTTTCGATCCTGCTAAATTATGAGGGTGGGCGCGCTGCTAGTTTGAATGGTGCGATTAATTTTCTATTCCCGAATGAAGCGTATATTCACGGTACGGAAGGCTATATCCGCATCCCGCAATTCCTCTTCAGCCGCGAAGCATACTTGTATATAAACGGCGAAGAAGTAGAACATATGAACGATGAACGCGAATGTGAAGGCTATGCCTTTGAAGCAGAGGAAGCGGGTCGTCTCATTTTGGAAGGTCAGCTGGAAAGTGATATTATGCCGCTGGAAGAATCGTTGTCGATCATGCGCATACTGGACGAAGTGCGCAGTCAGTGGGGATTGAAATATCCGTCTGAGCAATAAGTTCTCATCGAACAAGAGCAGGTCCCATCGTATTCGGCGGGACCTGCTTTTTATACTGCTATTGTATTTGTTCAGCGATTCGAATCATGTCTGCTTGGGATAGAGCAGGATCATCGCTGGATAGGCTGATCAACCACGAGGTATCATGTTTTGTGCTATGCTCACTCCAATTTAGCGTCTGAATGGTAGACCATCCCGATTGAGCTATACCTTCCATATACGAATGGTCGGTAGACGTATAGATCATTTTGCCTTTACTGGATGGAACGATAGAGGTGTTAGCCTGCTGCGGCATATTCAAATCGAGTGTATCATGGGCTACTTGATCCAGCTTGCTAAACGACATACTAAGCGTATGTCCGTTGGAAGAAGTATAGATCAATCTGGGTAACAGGTCGGGTTGGGTGATCGTCTCTGCATCGGCAGGTGGTACGGGCATCCAAGCATAGTTTGCAGTCGGATGTGTAAGTTTATTTTGTAGCAAACCGCGAACTAAACGTATTTTGGATTCGCCGCCATAGAGGCTATTATTTTCAATCCAGCTCGTATCTGTTCCATATGCAAATTGATACTGAGATGGTATATACTGCGGCTTCGGAAATCCAGATGCTGTTGGCTGTAAAGCCTGTTGCAAATGAGCAATCGAATCGTACTCGTTAGGCTTGGTCAGTATAACGACAGAGTCAAATCCTAACTGTGGAAGCAGGTTGCTATATACATACGCACGCTGACCGGGTTGGAGTTGTGCCAGTATGGTAGTAGTCATGTTGCGATATTGGAGAGTCTGTTCCGATGTTATACTGTGGCTAGTTTGACTATTCAACGTAATCATCATCTGACCGGACATGATGGAGTAGACCATATTGGACGCATAGGCGCCGCCACTGAGTACGATCATCATGGTTAGTAATACAGCGGCTGCACGCCACCGAAAGTGATGTTTGACCCGCTGCATCACCCGATACACCGTACGCTGGCGATCAGAGGTAGAGGTGGATACGGTATGCAGGTTTTGTTGTGTCGGTTCATCTATACATGCAACATGCTTTTCAAAAAGATGCTCCACTTGTGTAGTCAGCTCATTCGGTACGGCGATATGAGCGGCTTTGTGCTGTAATGCGAGAGTTAACTTTTTCTCCCATTCGGTTGAAGATGTATTTGTTCGTCTCATAAGGATTCTCCTTTCTGTTCACTGTAAAAGGATAGCTGTTCCCCTTGTTGATGCTGTTGGCGTAAACGCTCCAGCGCATGATGGTGTCTAGATTTGGCAGTGCCGAGTGGAATACCCAAGGTATCGGCAATTTCTTGAAACGAGTATTCATGATAATAGCGCAAGATAATAACACTGCGTGCTTTGAACGGCAATTGTTCAACAAGGCGTAATAATTCATCGTATCGTTCGCGTTGCTCGGATGTGTCCTCAGCGCTTGGAGATTGATGGGGTACTAGGCTATGCTGCTCCTGATGCCGTTGATTCAATCGGAATCTTCGCCACAAACGGCGCTTCCAATTGGACGACTGCGCCACGATGATTCCATTTAACCATTTGATAAAAGGCTTGTTCATATCGTATTGATGCAGAGAACGGAATACCGCCATATAGACCTCACTTGCCACATCTGCCGCATCCTCCGGTCGATTCACCAACAATCGAATCGTTCGATATATGTACGCTCCGTATTCGTTGTACCACTGGCGAAACGCTTCTTTATCGCCTTGCTTCATTCGTGTCAGGCATGTTTGTAAATGCTGTTGTTCCATTTCTGTTCACCTCCGATCGTGCTTTATACCTGATATTGGCTCGATTTCTTTAAAAAGTTCAATTCACTACAAAAAAATATATCGAATATGTACATTTTTTGATAGAAGCTGCCTGAATTGGTTGAAATACATACTATACTGACTGGCTTAACATAGCGCTGATCTTATTTTACAAACAACGACGTCACCTGCTTGACGATTCCGTTCCTATAGCCGGATAAGCGAAGGTAGCCACTCAGCAGAGGGAATCATTCTATCGAGATGAGGTGCGGAAGATGACGATCATGAACAACACGATGTATAAATGGGCAAGCTGGCTGCTCGTACTGGCTGCAATGGTGGTATACATTTTATTTCAGACACGGGCAGCAGTACTGATCGGGATGGTACTATTGACGGCGGGGATTGTGATTGGATTATTAACGATGCCGCGCTCACAAAGGCTGCAATTCGCCATGTTTTATGTCGTAGCGGTACCTGTACTCTATTTTATCCGCGCATTTATGTAAAAAAGTAATTGATAACTGTTCTCAATTGTGGATGGTAGTGCTATAATTGATGTTCAGTGCAGCCCAGCGCTGTATGTACGGCATTTGTTGTCGTTCGTACGGCGCTGTGCTGTGTTATGATGTTCCTGGTAAATGCCAGAAAAGGGAGGGGTTATATGCTGCGTCGTTTTTTCGCTTATTACAAACCGTATCGTGGTTTGTTTATGATCGACTTTGGCTGTGCAGTCATCGCAGGGCTGTTGGAGCTGGCTTTTCCGATTGCTGTACAGCGGGTCATTGATGATTTGCTGCCGAGTGGCAATTGGCAGGTTATTTTGTGGGCGTGTGCTGGATTGCTCGGCATCTTCCTCGTGAGTTCAATTTTGCAATACATTGTTACATACTGGGGTCACAAGCTTGGAATTAACATCGAGACGGATATGCGGAAAAAGCTGTTTGATCACATTCAGCGATTGCCGTTCCGCTTTTTCGATAATGCAAAGAC
This sequence comes from Paenibacillus sp. JQZ6Y-1, assembly GCF_040719145.1. Taxonomy (NCBI): domain Bacteria; kingdom Bacillati; phylum Bacillota; class Bacilli; order Caryophanales; family Paenibacillaceae; genus Paenibacillus; species Paenibacillus kandeliae. Next base: position 272,079 of record NZ_JBFDUZ010000003.1, on the reverse strand, counting down.
AGGGCATCTCGTATCGCGTATGACTAGCGATCTGATGGATATTGGGGAGATTGCCCACCACGGACCAGAGGATCTGTTCATCGCGGTGATGACGCTGATCGGGGCATTTGCGTTGATGGCGAGTCTGAATCTGGAGCTGGCGATTCTGACCTTTATCGTCATTCCGCTTATGATCTATCTGTCGATCTTTTTCGGTCGTAAAATGTCGCGCGCCTTCAGCAAAATGTTTGGCGATATTGCTAACTTCAATGCGCGCGTCGAGAATAACGTGAGCGGTATGCGTGTGGTACAGGCATTTGCTAACGAAGATCATGAGATCGCTCAATTTGCTGTAGACAATGGTAGCTTCCGTCGCACGAAGCTGATTGCGTACCGTATTATGGCATGGAACTCGTCGATCAGTTATATTTTGATGAAATTTGTATCGTTGTTTGTGTTGGTGTGTGGGACATGGTTCGTATTGGAGCGCGGCATGACATACGGTGACTTTGTTGCCTTCGTCCTACTATCCAATGTGTTCCTGACACCGATCAAGCAACTGAACTCGGTAATTGAGACGTATCCGAAAGGAATCGCAGGGTTCCGTCGTTACGAGGAATTGCTGCAAACCGATACCGAGATTCACGATCTGCCGGGTGCTCAGCCTGCGCCGCCACTGCGCGGACAGATTAGCTATCGTGGTGTGAGCTTCGGTTACGAGGGCAAGGATGATATTTTGACCAATATTAATCTGGATATTCGCGAAGGCGAAACGGTAGCACTGGTCGGTCCATCCGGCGCTGGGAAAACGACGCTATGCAGTTTGCTACCGCGCTTCTACGATATTCGTGAAGGCGAAATTTCGATTGATGGTCTCAATATCCAACAGATGACCATTTCATCGCTACGTACCCAGATTGGTATCGTACAACAGGATGTGTTCCTGTTCGATGGTACCATCCGCGACAATATCGCCTACGGCAAGCTGGATGCGACCGATGAGGAGATTTGGCAGGCAGCGCGTCGTGCTCAATTGGAGACATTGATCCAATCGTATCCAGAAGGCATGGATACAATCATCGGAGAGCGCGGTGTGAAACTGTCTGGTGGACAAAAGCAGCGTCTGTCGATCGCCCGCATGTTCCTGAAAAATCCGCCGATCCTCATTTTGGACGAAGCTACATCGGCGTTGGATACCGAAACGGAAGCAGCAATCCAGCAATCGCTGAACGAGCTGTCCGTCGGTCGCACAACGCTGATTATCGCTCACCGTCTGGCAACAATCAAAAACGCTGACCGTATCATCGTTGTGACCAAAGAAGGCATCGCCGAGCAAGGCGCACACGATGAGCTGATCCAAGCTGGCGGCGCATATGCCCGTCTGCATGCTGCTCAATTTGGTGCGTAATAGCAGGTATTTGCTACACAGTAGTATGAGATAGTTCAACCTAAAAAATAAAATGCAACACCAACTACCTCAACCGGGCTGCGTCAATCTGTAGTCCGGTTGAGGTGTACATAATGAAATGTATGCTGTTTGATGCTAGACATGCCATTTGCAAAATAGACATGGAATGCAATTCCAGCAATAGTGATCCGTGATCATATAGAGGAGGAGAAGGATGAAAAAGCGCTGGTGGACACTACTCCTGCTAACAGGCATCGCAACCCTAATCGTGATAAGTATAACTATCAAAATCAAGCATCTAAAGCAAGACCTGATGAATTATCTTATCCATGACCAGCATTATACCGCAGCCGATATTTATAGTATCGACACCAAAATCAGCAAGCTCCCTACGTTTCCCATGTATGTCGTTTTTCGTGACGAGCCTAATCGAATCTATACCTACACCGATCGTGGCGTCGGGCAATGGACGCAATTGTTTCCCAATGAAGATGTAATACATAGAGGCGGACAGTTCAAGCATTGGGAACATTCAGATGATCAATCAGACTGATACCCTCTTCCTTTGACTTAGGCAAATGTTCACTTAGGCAAATGCTGAATAAAATTCTCATGCGCAAACCCGCGTACTTGCTCCTCGCTGTAATGCTTGAGCAGCTCATTGATCACATGTTGCGATTTGCCCGCATGTTCCAGACCCTGTACATGCTCGCTAATTCCATCAAAGTCTGACCCTAGCCCAATATGCTTTACACCGCCCAAGGAGCAGAAGTGATCGATATGCCGCAGCAGATCTGTCACAGTGACCTGCTCGCCTTCTTTGATAAAATACGGACAATACACCACATGAATCATCGCATTCCGTTTAAACATCGCTGTTGCCTGCTCATCTGTCAGATTGCGTGGATGATCCAAAATGGCACGTGCATTGGAGTGTGAAGCAAACGGATAATCCGCCACCTCCAACACATCCCAGAACGAGCGCTCACATAGATGGCTAACATCCGTCAATATCTGATGCTTGTTATAGAATTGCACCAGCTCATGTCCAAACGCTGTTAGACCTGCTCCGCGCTCCTCTAACGCTCCGTCTGCCGCTAGATTGGCAAAGTTCCATGTCAATCCCACCGAACGCACACCAAGTCGATACAGAATGTTCATCTTTTTCAGATCATTGCCGATGGGATCGACGCCTTCTAGTGTCAGCAATGCACCGATCTGTCCGGGCTGCAACTGGGCAATCTGCTGCCATTGTGTAATATGTACCATCTGCGGATGCTTATCCAGCACTTCCTCGTAAAAGTAGTGCACCTGATCCAGACAATTTTGGAACCGCAGCGGATCAGGTAGGGCGGGGTCTACGAAAATAGCAAAGCCCTGCATGCGCACCTGTCCCTCCTGTAGCCGAGCGGCATTCGTTTCCAGCTCTGGCGCATCGCTGTAGCTAAGCTTGCCCTGCGCTTCCGCCAGCTTATATAACGCATCGCAATGTAGATCCATAATATACATCATTTCCTGCTCCTTCCAAGATTGATTTGGATACTGTCTATGTATCAAAATAAGATTACTATCCAGCATAGCCCAGCCCTAGGATAAAGTACAGGCGACATGCGAATAATGGGTAATAGAATGCAGAGTAAGTTTGGATAAGAGTAGAGGTGCAGCATGGGGAAACGAATACAACGTATTCGGTCATTTATTAGCAAATGGCTGGATCGCGATCAGGATCATAGCATCAAATGGGCAGAGGTGTATTTGGCAGTAGGTGGTGTGTTTCACCGCGCATTGGTGGAGGCTCCGCGCAAGCGTGCAGCAGCGCGTCGTCAGGAGAGTGATCTACCCGTCTCACGAATCCGTGAGATTCCACTGGAACCGGGCGATATTCTGTATACGCCTAGTTCGGAATCGACGTATTATGCTGGGCATATGGGCATTCTCGGTACAGATGGGCGTGTATATCATGTGCATCCATTTGGTCCCGTATTCTCGGATACGGTGGAATGGTATGTCAAACGCTTTTATATTGGCGATCGCTTTGTCGTCTTCCGTGCGCGTCGTGAAGGCGTAGGTGTGCAGGCAGCAGAGTGGGCAGAGCAGCATTACCAACAGGTCAAGGCGTATCGTTTACAGACGGGGATGGATGATGTCGCCAGCAACTATTGCTCCAAATTTATTGATCAGGCATATCGATTTACTAGCGGTACCGACATCTGGGGGAAAGGGAAAAGAAAAATCCGGCACGGATATATTTACCCGTTTCGCATCGTCAAATCGGCAGAACTGAAAGTAGTCGGCACGTATTATCGCGCTTGAGGATGTCCTCTTTTCCTAGCTAAATGTGTACCTGCAATACAATAAGCCTGTGCAGAAGAAGAAATCTGCACAGGCTTATTGTATTGCAAAATCAAACGGACATCCAAGCGATTATACGCGATCCAGATCGGCATCACTGTCTTTCCATGTTTGAACCCGATCATCCTCGATGATGCTGAGCGCTGCGTCAGCAATATCAGGATTGGTGAGCAGCGCTTGCTGTACGCGCAATTTGATATCATCCGCATCTGCTAGTGTTAAGCCCTGCTTCAGCTCAATCACACCATCTACATGATAATACCGACCTTCTTGGACGATACGCAGCATTTGAATATCCGCGACCTGTTCATCGGCAAAGATCGTCTGTGTCACTTTATCCTCTACATCCTTTGGCGCAGAGACACCGATTAAGCCAATCATATTGTCATAACCGACTCGGAAGGCAACAGCGATCATCAGACAGCCAATCATCAGCGTGACGATACCGTCTAACAGTGCAAAGTTGGTCAATGCAATGACAATGACTGATATGAGCGCCAGTGTTGCGCCTAGTACCGCCACAATATCCTCGTAAAAGACAAGACGTGTCGGAGGTGCTGCGCGTCCGACATTGCGGAACGCACTGCTTACAATACCAAAGCCGTGCGCTTCCGGTGCGCGCGACTCGTGAATAATCTCCTTCATTGCTTTGATCAGAATAAGTCCATCCACCAGAATATTAATGATCAGCACAACAATGTTCAGCCATACACCACTACCGCTCGCTGCGGGATGTTGAAGCAGATGAATACCTTCGTGGATCGTTTCGTACGCCATAATCGTGACGACAATGACCGCAATCATGCAGAAAATATTAATAACCCGTCCGAAGCCGTTGGGAAAGCGGGGGGTTGGCTTCTTTTCGGACAAGACACTGCCAACAAAGACAAAGCCCTGATTGACCGCGTCTGCTAATGAGTGCATCGCTGACGCGAATATTGCGCCGCTGCCACTAAAGGCAAACGCAACGCCTTTGCAGATGGCAATAACTGCATTGCCGATCATGGCAACCGCGGATGAGGTATTTCCTTTTTTGATCAGTTGTAGCAGAGATTCTTTTGGTGGTTGCTGGGACATATAACCCTCCTTGAGGAATAAAATAGTCGTGTTGCTATACCGCATCACCACATAATGTCTCCTAACCGTATGGCGTCGGATACCGTGAGATTTGGCAGCGATATGTAGGTTGTTTAACGGTAGCCTAGCTTATTATACAGCAATCTGTTGAAGTGTCATGTGCCATAAAAAGCTCTGATTCGTTCCTTTATATCTGCACCTACATAATGGATACGTCATAATATTCACTTGATGAGGAAAGGGATGATGTTGGAAATGCGTCTAACAAAGTTTTACAAAGCGCAACGTCAGATGCTTCCAACGCCGCTATATTTTTTTGATAAATATCTGTATTCTCCTTCTGCACCGCCGACTCATTGCCTTTTTGATCCATCAACCGAAAACAGCCCGTCATCCACCTTTACCATCTGTACAATCTCGTTGCGATGGCTCCGGCGATGCGGGCTGTTTTCTTGTATTCTTCCTATTCCTTTCGATCTATGACGGATCTACTCTCATTTCCTTACAAAAAGGCAACCTGATTTTTGCCTAAATTCTTCGCCTGCATCAATGCTTCTTCCGCACGCAAAATGAGGTCTGTTGGGTGAATGAGTGGATCTGGCTGCATCATAACTCCACCGACACTGACCGTAATAAAGTCGCCGGTTTCCGCCATATTGGCAGGGATTTGTAGGGCAAGTACACTGCTGCGAGTATCTTCAGCAAGCTGTACCACATCATCCTTACTGCTGCCGCGCAGATTGATCATAAAGGTACCGCCGCTAAACCGAGCAATATCCGCTTCGGCGCGACCTGCGATTACATTCAGTACGTCCGCGACCCATTGTACGCACAGATCGCCGCCGTTGAGACCGTGGATCGCATTATATTCACGCAAATCGTCAATATCGACGAGCAGCAGTGACATCAGCTCCTCCTGCTGAATGGCAGTATACCAGTCCTCCATCAGCTTTTTCTCAAATGATACGCGGTTAGGCATATCCGTCAGCGGATCGGTGGTCATATAGCTTTGTAGCTGATCACTCATGACATTGTACGCCTCTTCGAGACCGGTGTCTGGAGTCGATTCTCGCGCAATGATCATGACAGACGGCTTACCACCATAGCTAATTGAAGCGAGCGTCAATTCCAGCTTCAACGAATCGCCGTTCCGGTTTTGGAAAAAGCTATTGTTGGTGATCATATGGATCAGATTCTGTTCCAGCTGCTCCAAATACTGAATCATCTCATCCTTGGATTCATCCTGTACAAATTGTAGGAAATCCAGACCGAGCAAATCCTCACTGTTGTCCAGACCAAGTATGGCGGCTGCTTCATGATTGGAGTAAATGATTCGCCGTTCCGTCAGGGTGAAGAAAGCGACGGGTGACATTTCCATCAGCTGTAAGTAGCGCTGCTCATTCCGACGCAGGGTACGGGCATCCTGTAATGCCTGTTCTTCTACCTGTCGTAGCTGATTTTCCGTTTGTCGATGAACAATCGCTTTTAGCTCTGGTAAAATATTCAGCTCTTTGGGTTGCCACGGGAATGAGGTCGATTGCACAACCTGCCGCCATTTTTCAAACGATTTACGAGGAGACAGACGAATACCATCGTTCTCCTGAATGACCGCTTTGGCAGGATCACCCGCCCAATCTACAATTTGTAGTACCTCAGGACGGAACCAGATGATGTAATTTTGCTGTCCCGGCGAAATAGCCAGATACAGCGCACCAGACGCTTTGGCTTTGTATGCTTTGGCAGGCTCATATTCCAGACTCAAGCGCGAAGTCGCATAGATATATTCGCGCGAACGCCCGCCCATCCAACCAGCAAGCTCCCGAATCTGCTGTGGAGTCGGTGTATTCCCAAATGTGAGCAGCTTATCCTGATAACTGATCGCCGCGCCGGAAGCGCTCATCAGTGCCAGCAATGTATTTTCCTCGTCATGCAGCTGCTCTGATACACGAACCGAGCTTGAATTGCCGGTAAAAAAGCCAGCAATGCGCAGCGCCGTTTTACGCAGCTGTAACTCGGATTCATAATCGTCCAGCTGTTGCCGCTGATACAGCTCACTGGAGAAGAACGAACCGAGGAAATTGCACAGATTGCGCTTGCGATGCGAAATATATTTAGCCGAATAATGATGGCAGGTGATTAGACCCCATAGCTGATTGTCATGAATCAGCGAAATGGTCATCGTCGCACCGACACCCATATTGTGCAAGTATTCAATATGCAGCGGGGATACACTGCGTAGTACTGACAGGCTGAGATTGAGCGGCTTGCCAGTCAGCGGCTGAGTTGTTGGAACAATTTCCACAGGCTCATAATTCACATCGACAATCAGTCGCAGCCAGTTGCGCAGGTACAGCGCACGCGCCTGCTTCGGAATGTCGGAAGCGGGATAATGATGACCAAGAAACGGCTCCAGCCCTTCATTTTTGGACTCAGCGATGACTTTGCCGTTCCATTGACTGTCGAATTCATAGATCATGACGCGATCATAGCCAAGCATCTCTTGAATCTGCTCCGCTGCCGCTTGACTGGCTTCGACACGATTGCTGGTCTGCTTGATTCTGCCGAAAAAGCTTTGAATCCATTGGAATTCATTACTGCTGATCGCTTCATCCTCGGCAGGGTATTCCATTTCAATAATGATGAGCCCTTCACTTTCATGTAAAACCACATAGAAGTCGACCATTGCATCGCCGACTTCCACCTCTATTTCTATATATTGCAGATCGGATGTGGCTTCTGCACGCAGATCGCCACGCAGCAGGGCAAATAGCTGCTCCTCACCGATGATCGCTTCCAGCGGTTGACCAATCAACTCGTCTGGCGTGCGACCCAACAAATCCTTCGTATTGGCACTACACTGAACAATCTGATGCTCGCTATCCTTCGTAACGGCAAGCAGGATACCGTGCGGCTGGATGCGGCCCGGTATGTGAATCGGTTCTTTATCGCAATTGGTTAGGTCAATCGGTTCCTTGGTAACGTAATTTCCGTCGGTTAGCAGCGTGCGATTGAGCGGCTGATCATTCTTGTTGCTGGCGTCAGACATATCAAGCTGACCTCCATTCCTTTGTTGTGAGAAGACGGATTAAGCATGAAACCAAGCATCGAGTAGCTGGAATGTTTGGCGGGCAGCATCAATAATCTCTTGCTGCTCCTGTGGCGATTGACCGCTATTGATGACCAACTCACGGAAACTCTGCCATTGGTCACGTGTTTCCTGACCATATCCATGAAAGTAAGAAATACCTGCTCCCGGTTCAACCGGTAGGAATTTCATCAATTGTTTCGTAATAATCTGTCCACCTAGCGTGGAGCCTTCGATCACATACATGCTGCCAATGAGGCGCGCAGGCGCAGAGATGTCTGGCAGACGATCGCATAACGGTAGTGCATCCAATTGCTCGCGAGTGACACCGAAATGCAGCAGATCCTGCTCTAGCAGAGCGGTCTTTCCACGAATATCCATATCTAGTCCAAGCTGCTGCGGCAGGCCAGAGGAGATAGCATGCTGCTCTAATGGACGCAAAAAGCCGTAAAACAGCTTCAAGTATTCTGTATATTGAGGCAAAGTCATACTTTTGTTCATCATAGAGCGCGCATAGTCATTGTTTTCAATCTGACGATGTGCTTCCGCAGTATCGGTCCGCAGACGCTCCAAAATATCGGTGGTCATTCTCATCGCATCCTTTACAGAAAAAATATATAGGGGTATACATAAACATACATTCATAAGGTTGTTCGATACACAGCAAACACAAGCGTTCCTATCGTTCGGAGCAATGAGAATTTTTGCACATATAAGTAACCGCTTTAACTAATAAGGCATCAAGGCTCAAGTCTGATCGGTAAAGCAAAGCTACCTGTATAAAACTGTCCCACCATTTTAACACGACCAACCGGGCAAAAATAGTTTGGATTTCAATGTTACACTGCTTTCATAAACAGATTTTTCCACAAAACACACGAAAAATAGTAGGATTGTAGCAGAACGTACCATATAATGGAGACAAACGCAAATCAATCTGTCACCAAAACACCTCATTTTGATCCATGATTCTACATAATGGAGGGTGACCATGTATGAACATATCCTTTGTATCGTCGTTGTTATCAGTTGCTTGTGTTGCATTGCTGACTGCATGTAGTACCGGTTCCATCCATCAGCCATCTGCTGCCGCCGTCAACCAAGCTGCCATTTCCACTGCTTCCACAGGAACGATTGTGCAAGCTCAGAGCAGCGAGGCTATTCCGGCGCAGGAGACATCCGATCTTCATTATGATGAACAGGCACGACAGGCGCTCAAGGATACACTGAATATTACCTTTAAATTGCTGAATGCTATGCAAAAAAATGATGTCGCTTACATATCAACCATTGCCGCACCAGATGTTCAGATCAATAACGAGCGACACAGTATAACCGTGGACGATTATGAACGTCCTTTTCTAAAGGGAATCGGGCTGGGCAATCTGGAATATCGTTATTATTTTCCGCAAAGTGCAAATCAGATCGAATTAGGCTTTGCCTATGTACCGCAGGGCGAGAATCCTAGCTATACGATTGTGTTTGATTATGTACGCAGTACGGATGGGCAATGGCTGTATCATGGGCATATTACCCGCTAATATTGAAAAATACGAATCATACAACTGCAAACGATGAATAGTAGCAAACAGGCTGTCTACCGGGCAAGAAGCGCGGTAGACAGCCTGTTTGTTGTATCATCATTCATTTGTTATGAAAAGAATTAGCAATTCAAACCTGCTCAAAGGGAGGAGCTATTCGATGCAGCAGGTTTTTTGCGCAGCCAGAGGATGGAGAACAGATACGCAGCCAGCAACGTCGCTGTAACAGCGCTTATCCATGTCCAATGCAGTAGAGCAGCATGCTGCGACTGACGTACCAGATCGAGTCCGTACCAGAACAGCAGTAGAGAGACAACACCTGTCATCGCCAGCCCGCCCAGTGCGGTACCATACCGATGCAGCAGCGACAGATGAACAAAGCTGCGAATCCGATCCCGATAGTGTACCGCCGTCATTCCCACATAGACCATGCTAAGCAGCACATTCCACCCGGTATGTAGCCATAGAAAGTTTATAATCATGACAAACACGACTGCCCCGGTTATTTTACCAAAATGCTTATCAATCCACATCATCTACATTCCCCTTTACCATTCAAGTTATAGTTCATACAAAGTCATATATTCTACAAAGCGATATAGTCGTATACGTTCGTACATCGGTATGAGTTGGTTACAGTTTTATATCGGATAATTCTATCCCAAATGTAGATTATTATGGATATTAATGGATTTAGGATCAATCGAATAAGGTAATGAAGTGATCCAAATCGAAAACAAAAAAGCGGCGCTTTGCAAATGATGCAAAACGCCGCCTTTTCTCAAGCGAATATCCAGTTAAATAATTGTCTTCCTACATTATGAGTGTACAGAAGATTGTCTTTTTTTGACCAGCAATAGGAAGCAGATCACCGCTAGCGTCTCCGCTGTGAAAATAACGACGCTCATCGGCACTGCTGTCGTTCCGCTGCCCAGACCAACCAATGGCGATGCAGCAGCTCCCAGCGTCAATGGCAGAAGACCGAGTAGAGCGGAGGCACTACCCGCTGAATTGCCCTGTGTTTGCATCGCTAATGAGGTAGAGGTGGCAGCAACCGAGCCAACACACGATACAATCAGGAATAGCATGGCTGCGATTAAGAACAATCCGCCACCAGCAAAGGCGATAATGAGCAGCAACAACGCTGCGGTAAACGCAACTGTTAAGCTAAGACGAAGGATGCGCAATTCACCGAACTTGCCAGACAGACGACCTGCCAGCTGCGAACAGATGACGATCCCAAGACCATTCAGTGCAAAGAACAGACTGAAGCCCTGCGCCGATACGCCGAAAATATCCTGAATGACAAAGGGGGAACCGGAAATATAAGCAAACATCGCCGCCGTCACAAATGCTTGCGACAGCGCGAAGCCGATAAACGCATGATCACGTACAAGCCGTCCAAACGTACGCAATGTACGACCCAGACCGCCTTCCGCCTTGCGATCCGCTGGCAGCGATTCCGGCAATCCGAATAAAACTGCAAAAAGCATAATAGCTCCGATAATTGCTAGTACCACGAACACGCCTTGCCATGGCACGACCTTGAGCAGCAATCCGCCGATGATCGGTGCAGCAATCGGTGCTACCCCGTTGATCAGCATTAATAGAGAGAAAAATTTGGTCAACTCATGACCGGAATACAAATCCCGTACAACTGCCCGCGAAATGACGATTCCGGCAGCTCCGGTTACACCTTGAATAAATCGCAGCAGAATCAGCACCCAAATGTTGCCTGTAAAGGCGCACAGAAGCGAGGAGATCGTATACAGCACAAGCGAGAATAACAGCGGCATCCGGCGACCTTTCACATCGCTGAGTGGTCCCACCACCAGCTGTCCAAAGGCAAGACCGAGCAGACACGCCGTCAGACTAAGCTGGGCAAGCGATGCCTGCGTATGTAGATTATCCGCCAGCGTTGGCAATGCCGGTAGATACATATCAATAGATAGTGGCGCGAATGCCGACAGCGAACCGAGAATGAGCGCAGTCAGCAGACGACGTGAGGAGCTCATGTTTGCGGCTGATAGCGTTTTATTGGTATTTGTTTTGTTCATATCATCATATAGTCCTTTCTGTAGCTTTGGCGAATCGCCTTGCAACCGCCGTATGACGGGAGTGGAGCATCCGCACGACAATCCTTAGTGTAAACGATCATTACCATTTAAACAAAGCAAAGATTTCAGGCTTATACATTTCATGCTATAATGAATCCCAATGATCGATAAATCCTGAATGACAATACACCCGAGGAAGGTAGGTCAAGCATCTTGTCTACAAAAGCTAAGCAACCGAAGCCCGAATGGATCAAAATCAAGATGACCAACAACGAAAACTATCAGGAAATCAAAAGCATGATGCGTTCCAAAACGCTGCATACCGTATGTGAGGAAGCTCGTTGCCCGAACATTTACGAATGCTGGGCGAACCGGACTGCCACATTCATGATACTGGGGGATATCTGTACGCGCGCCTGCCGTTTCTGTGCGGTCAATACAGGCATGCCAACAGAGCTTGATTTGCAAGAACCAGAAAGGGTAGCTGAAGCCGCGGAGCAGATGGGCCTGAATCATTGTGTTATTACAAGTGTTGCCCGTGACGATCTGAAAGACGGCGGGGCAATGATTTTTGCGGAAACGATCCGTGCCATGCGTAAACGCTTGCCATTGTGCAGCGTAGAAGTACTGATTCCTGACTTTATGGGCGATATTGAATCGCTCCGAATTGTAATGGATGCCAAGCCGGATATTTTGAACCATAATATCGAAACGGTAGAGCGCATGTCTGATCGCGTCAGAGCGAGAGCGAAATATCCGCGTTCGATGGAACTGCTACGCAATTCCAAAACGCTGCAACCGGACATTCCGACCAAATCGAGCATCATGCTAGGTGTGGGCGAGGAATGGGACGAAATTTTACAATCTATGGATGACCTGCGTGCCGTGGATTGCGATATTCTGACGCTGGGTCAATATTTGCAGCCAAGTCCGAAGCATCTGAACGTGGCCAAATATTATACGCCGGAAGAATTCGCCATTTTAAAAGAAGAAGGACTGAAGCGCGGATTCAGCCATGTAGAATCCGGTCCGCTCGTTCGCAGCTCCTACCATGCGCATGAACAGGTAAAATCCGCATCCAAGTCGAAGGAAGCTTCGACCGTTTAATTGCGAAAGGCGGGACGACCTTGATTCAGATTGGTGGCAAAACCTACGAGATCATCAAAGAATATCGGAATGGCTGGAATGACGAGGTTTTCCGTGAACGCTATAGCGAGGTGCTGGAACGGTATGACTATATTTTGGGCGACTGGGGCTACAATCAGCTTCGGCTCAAAGGGTTTTACCGAGACGGACATCCCAAAGCGGCGAAGGATAGCTCATTGTCCAGCTTGACCGAATATATTAACGAATACTGCAATTTCGGCTGTGCCTACTTTGTTCTGCAAAAGACTAAAGATGGTCCACCGGAAGCCAAATCCAGCGAAGGCGGCGACAAACCGCAGCGCTCTAGCAAAAACCACGGCAAACGTGACCGTGGCGATCGTCAGGACAAAGGCGCTTCCGGTCAAAAGCAGGGCAAGCAACAAGCCGCTGCTTCGTCCACAGCCAACAGTTCTGCCGATCACCAGACCAAGGAGTCTTCTCCACGGCAAAAGCAGCAGAACCACCAGAATCAACAGCAACACCAGAATCAACAACAGCAGAATAACCAGCAACCTCAGAACCAACAGTCTCAACAGCAATCTCAGCAACAGACGCAATCCAATCGGCAACAGCAAGCTCCTGCTCCGGCAGCTCCTGCGCCCGCAGCAGCTCCACAGGCAGCCAATGAGCCACAGAAGGATTGAATAGCAAAAAGCCTTCCCATTTCCGCCGGATTATCCGGTTGGCGCAGGGAAGGCTTTTTTGGTATTTATACTATTGGAATGCTGTATCGCATCCTATTTGCCGCTATTGGCTTAGCCGAGGAACGACTGCCGTACCCGATTCCAGAACGGATAAGGGCGATAGCGAGCAAAGCTGACGCGAATATTCGATACCTGACAACGGATTGAGATTAGATCTTCAATCGGAATATTCAGATGATCCACAGTCAGCTGCAAACGCTGCTGCTTGCGTGAGTGAATATCGCAGTGATGATGCTTCGGCAGCATCATGGATGAGCCGAGTGTACGATACACCCGATTGTTGATGGATGCGATTTCGGCGATTTGTAGCGCTTCAATTGTTGGATGCACCATCGCCCCGCCAAGTGCCTTATTATAGGCTGTACTGCCAGAAGGGGTAGAGATACAGATTCCGTCGCCACGGAACATTTCAAAAATCTCATCATTAATATCCAGCTGTGCCACGATGGTCGTGCCATCCAGCCCTTTCAACGTAAACTCGTTCAGTGCCGTATAACGGGACACTCCGCTTTTGGCGTGAATCTCCAGATCAATCAGCGGATATTTTACAATCTTCGGATTGGTGTCATCCTCTTCGCTGACTTCACCTGCCATGAATTTTACCAAGTCTTCCAGCTCATCCGCTTTCCAGTCAGCATAAAAGCCCAGATGACCGGTATGGATGCCGACAAAGGCAAGATCGGGAATATGGTCAATAAACGTATGAAAAGCGTGCAGCATCGTGCCATCTCCACCGATGGAAACAACAATTTCCGGCGATTCCGCATCCAGCTGAAAGCCATATCCGGCAGCCAGCTTATGAAACCGTTCACTCAGTTCAATCGATAATTGGTCTCCGCGATCCAGTACATAGTATCTCAAGTTAGGGAAGCTCCTTTATCCAGAATCGTTAACCTGCTCCCTTTTGATGATAATCAATTCTGGCAATGAACACAATCTTTTTGGTTAGTTAGATTGATAGGATGCTGCTATAAATCCTAGATAGAAAGCCAGTTAACAGGCAAAAGTTGACATTCGTTAGCGTTGTGCAACAAAATCGCAATAATACAAGCTTTTGTAAAGAGCCTGTAATCTAATTGTTAAAGTAAACGCTTACAAAAAGGGTACTATTTTATATTCAGTATGGTAAAATGAAACCATAAGTTAACCGTAATCAACCGTCGGCAGTCAACAACACATTCAAGAATTGGAGTGATCATGATGGGTGTAAGTATTATTTCCGGACTTCTAGTGTGTGGTTTTGTATATGTCATCCGATCCTCTTTCGCGCAACCGGGGGAAGAAGACGGCAGCATGTACTGAAATCCGTTGTTATGACGTATAGGCTGAATGAAGAACTGCCAGCAAGTCGGCAGTATAAGCAATGTGAATCTACTTGTCGAACCTGAACCTATAGACGTAGCGTATAGTATACAATGCGCTGCAAAAGGACGCTAAACATTGAGTTAGCGTCCTTTTTTATATGTCGTCATTGTTGTTGATCGCGAGATAGCAGAAATTTCGACAACGCGCATCCCACTGATCCGGTAACTATGGTATACTTTGGGCAACAACGTAAGGAAAGTTGGCGATACGCTTTGAATACTCGTGCATCCCTTTATGAGCTGCTTGGCGGTGCCGAAGGTGTCCGCCGTTTGGTGGAGGCTTTTTATCCGAAAGTACAGCAGGACCCATTGATCGGTCCTTTATTTCCAGAAGATATTCGACCTGTGATGGAGAAACAGTATATGTTTTTGTCACAGTTTTTTGGTGGTCCATCGTTGTTCTCTGATGCGTATGGTCATCCTATGATGAGGGCAAGGCATATGCCTTTTCCGATCACCAATGAAAAGGCGGACGCTTGGCTTGCCTGCATGAATGCCGCGCTATTAGAGATTGGCGTTCAGGATGAGCTACGTGAGTTTGTCGTCGACCGTTTGTCTGGTCCGGCGCATCATTTTGTGAACAGTCATTGAGTTCTGCATCGTCAGGATGCGGAATTATAAATAAATGGTGGGGGAAGAAGTACAGATGGAGGATTCCATACAGTTAGAACCGCTATATCAAATCACCGTCCATTGCCCGCAGTGCGAGGAAACGTTTCAAACGAGCCGCGTGCGTCCTAGCCTGAAGCGCGTTTCGCGTCGCGATTCTGACTTTTGCGCCTATTACCAACACGAGAATCCTGATTTCTACGTGGTACGTGTTTGTCCACACTGCGGCTTTGCTTCTACGGAAAATTCGATGGCAACGCTTAGTGCAGCGCACAAGCAGAAGTTTATGACCGAAATCGGCAATCGTCTTGCCAAACGCGATATGGGTGGTCATCGTACACGTGAGCAGGCACTGGAAACGTACAAGCTTGCTCTCATGTGCGCACAGACGATCGGCGACCGGGAACGCATTATCGCCAGCTTTTTGCATCATATCGCTTGGCTTCATCGTTATAACGGCGAGACGGAGCAGGAGTTGCGCTTTTTAACATATTGCATGGAGTCCTACATCCGTGTATATGAGCTGGAAAGTATCGGTGGCAGTGATGCCCGACTGATGTTCCTAATCGGTGAGTTGCACCGACGGTTGGGTCTATTTAATGAAGCGGTCAAATGGTTCTCGCGCGTCATCAATGATCAGCGTATTACCGACTCCGCGATGATTCGTGCTTCGCGTGAGCAGTGGGTCGTGCTGCGTGAGCAGATGCTTGCAAAAAATCACGATCTGCCTGACGAAATGAAAGAGAATGAATAATGATGCACCATTCCTAAACCGTATCTTGCAGGCTAACCCGCCTTGCTGGATACGGTTTTATTTGTCATGAACAAAAATGAGAATTCTCCTATTCGCAATATACATGATTGCTTTCTTGCTACCGATATAGCTGATGACAAGGTATAAGAAAAAGGAGACTATCATTATGCCAAAGTATTTTCGGAACAGAAGTCTAGTCTTTACCAGTTCAACATTGATTGCCATCATTCTATTGGCTTTGATTGTTGGTATGAGCTTGCTCAACTACAAACAAAGTCAGACGGCATATGATGAAGAAATTAGGCAGGTTGGGCAGGCATTTTCGAGTCAGCTTCAATTGAGCAGCAGCGAAATGCAACAAGGGTTACAGCAGCTACAAGCAAGTGATCAACCTTCATCTCAACAGCTGACGGATTTGAAGCGACAATTGGATGCGATGGTCGGAACAGCTTCGGTTACGAACGCATATATATTTTCTACAGATATTACCGAACGGGACGGCAAACAAATCTTAAAAGAGCTGCAAGCGAATCAAGCATTGCACGATATGCAAATGCTACCGGGTGCAGAGTATGAAATTCCAACGGATGTGCAAGGTGCATATACGCAAGTATTTCAACAAGGCACAGCGTTGACTGAGCCTTATACAGACAGTGCAGGCACATGGGTAACGTACTTGAATATGATCAAAGATGATAGCGGTCGCCCGCTGGCGATTTTCGGGCTGGATTTGGAAGCATCCACAGTCAAGCAGGAGCAGATGCACATGCTGCTGTACAGTTTGGGTGTAGGCTTCCTGATCGCTGCGATTTTAATCGGTGTGCTGATCATCTTGGTACGTATTGTACTCAAGCCGCTGCAAAAATTGGCTGCCGTATCCAAGCTGGCAGCGGACGGTGATCTGACTGTCAATTTGACCGTCAAAAGCAACAATGAGATCGGGCATACGGCGCAGGCATTTAACGATATGATTGGCGGCTTGCAGCAGCTGATTCGCGGTATCCAATCGACCTCTACCAATGTGACGCGCTCGGCGGCGGACTTGCAGATTAGTGCCGAGAAAACGACCGAAGCATCGCAGGAAATTACTGAGTCGATGCTGGAAGTGTCATCTGGGGCGGAGATGCAGCAACAAGCGACGCATGAGAGCCAAACGTCTATTGAGGAGATGGCGATTGGCATCCGACGCATTGCCGAATCGACACAGGTCGTAGCCGAACTGGCTTCCGATGCTACTTCACGCGCTAGTAAGGGCGAAGTAGAAATTGTCACTATGGTTGAGCAAATGCACAAAATTGAGCACAATATGTCGGGAACTGTTACTGTTCTGCACGAGCTGCAACAGCTCAATAGTAGCATTCAGGAAATTATGTCCTTTATCCGTGAGATTGCGGAACAAACCAATTTGCTAGCATTGAACGCCTCGATTGAAGCGGCTCGAGTAGGCGAATCTGGTAAAGGGTTTGCAGTAGTAGCGCAGGAGATTCACAAGCTAGCAGGTCGCTCTAAAGAGTCCTCCGATCAGATCGATTCCATTTTGAAAGGTATTCTAACCCATACCGAGCAGGCGGTTACCTCTATCGAGGAATCGGTCGATGTAGCCAAAAAAGGTGCAGAAATGTCGGATATGGCTGCATCTACCTTCCGCCAAATCGTATCGTCTATTCAGCAGGTATCGGGACAAGTATATGATGTATCCGCAGCTTCAGAGCAGATGTCTGCCAGCAGCGATCAGATTGCTGCTTCCTTAACACAGCTTGGTTCGGTAGCTTCCCGTTCATCCGCTAGCGCCAACAAAGCGCGCTTGTCTTCGGAGGAGCAGCTGGCTTTGATGGAAGAAGTATCAAGTCTATCGCAAGTCTATCGCAAGAATTGCGGAATTTGGCACTTGAGCTGAATCAGGTCATTCAACGCTTCCATGTATGATCGTATCAGGCTTAGATACCGTAGTATTGGATTCCGTGGATCGATGCAGTGGAATGAAGCGAATACAAGCTAGAGGATAGATAGCTCTAACCTAGAGGGCATGACATACAAGAACATGACATGTAAAAGCATGATATAAAAGAGCATGGCACGTAGGGACATGATATACAAAAAAACAGGCTTTGAACACGCAATATGCGAGTCAAAGCCTGTTTTTTTGTATAATCGCCTCAATAGAATGCAAATGATCTATCGTAGCAAGGTACATCGGATATGGTATATACATGATCCATACTAGACGGCACATCTACTACACCTATCATGTAGACCAGCTTCATTGAATAGCAAGCACAATGTCGATTCATGAAAGGATCATCTAATCAACAGTCGCAAGCTTAGCGCAATACAGCATCGGTCAGCAAATAATCGCTGTCGCTATCCAACAACGTCACCCGATTGCTACAGCATGGGAACACAAGCAGCTTTTTTTTACCGCTGTGGATCGTTGCCAGCTCCTTCGGCTTGATCGGCAGTAGTACATTTTCCGCTCTGCAAAATGGACACTCCTGAATATATACATCGTTCATCATAATATCGTAAGGCCATGCCTGGTTGAACGGAATCATTGAGATGAGTCACCTTGTTCATCCTTGGCTAGTTCAGCCAATTTTTGCATTAAAATATGCTGAGGCATGTGCATCAGCTGTTCAAGCGGAATATTCAGCTTCTCTGCCAGCTTGACGGCGGTGTCGGCTGAAATTTGCAATGGTCGCATGTCAGGCTTCCTCCTCCATACCAAAATAGTGTTGAATTAGAGTATACTATAGTTATACCCACTTGGCGATGGGAGATCTATGCTTGTTTCATCACACTATGACAGCAAGATCTACGCCAACTATTTGACATAGATACCTGCCTATTAAAGGTGTCTATACCCTATGGTACATATGGACCCAAGGTGGTCTATCTGCAAACTCACACAGAAAGGTGATGTCATCATGAACCATCCGCTCAACCAAACCTGGAATCTGGAACCGATCTTTGCTGGAGGCTCTAGCTCGGAACCACTACAGCAACATTTGCAGCAGCTGGCTGAAGATATTACAAGCCTAACTGAACAGGTCAAAACCGTGTCTGCTCCGAACACAGTAGAAGAATCCACTGCATTTGACGGCTTGCTGGAACAGTTGCAGCATGCTCGTATCCGTCTGCGTGAAGCTTCCTCTTTTGCAGGATGTTTGACGGCGCAGGATCAGAATGACAAGCAGGCGGTACGTCTGTCGGCATCGCTAGGCGATCTGTCCGCACGTTTGCAAAGTCTGTTTGTACAATTCCAGAGTGTGCTGCTGAATACAGAGGATGACGTATTCGCACAATGGATCAAACGTCCAGAAGTAGAGCCGATTTCCTTTTTCCTACATGAAATTCGCAGTCTGGCACGCGAGAAAATGACACCGGAACTGGAAAGTCTGGCGCTCGGCTTGGCAGTCGACGGATACCACGGTTGGAGCGATTTTTACGATACCATCGTCAGTCATGTCCGCATTCCATTTGAACAAAATGGCGAAACGGTACAGTTATCCGCCGGACAAGCTGCCAACAAAATGAACGATACCGACCGCGACGTACGTGAAGACATGTTCCGCAAATGGGAGGAAGCATGGACAGGAGTAGAGGATTTCTGCGCCGATACGCTCAATCACTTGGGCGGTTTTCGTCTCAAGTTGTATGATAACCGCGGCTGGAACAGCGTACTCAAAGAGCCATTGCAGATTAACCGCATGTCCCAACAAACACTGGATACAATGTGGGATGTCATTGTAAAAAACAAACCGATCTTCGTATCATATCTAGAGCGCAAAGCCCAAGTGCTAGGTGTGGAGAAACTAAGCTGGAATGACGTGGATGCGCCTATCGGAAATGTGGATAGTCAAGTCAGCTATGATGATGCCGCTGAGCTGATTGTAGAGCAATTCCGCAAATTCAATCCTGACATGGCAGACTTTGCAGTCAAAGCATTTGATCAGCGTTGGATTGAAGCGGAAGACCGTGCAGGCAAGCGTCCAGGTGGCTTCTGTACATCGCTGCCGCAAAGCAAGGAAACACGGATTTTCATGACGTATAGCGGTACAGCATCCAATGTATCGACACTTGCGCACGAACTAGGTCATGGTTATCACCAGCATGTGATGAACGATCTGCCTGCATTCAGTCAGCAATATGCAATGAATGTCGCGGAAACAGCATCTACCTTTGCTGAAATGATTGTTGCTGACTCACTGGTAAAAGGCGCTTCCAATGAGGAAGAAAAGTTGTCTCTGCTGGAAGATAAAATTCAGCGTAGCATCGCTTTTTATATGAATATTCATGCGCGCTTCCTGTTTGAAACACGCTTTTACGAGCAACGTCGTTCTGGTATGGTTGGCAGCGACCAGCTTAATCAATTGATGGAAGATGCGCAACGCGAAGCATTTTGCGATACACTGTCGTCGTATCATCCACACTTCTGGGCGTCCAAGCTCCACTTTTATAAAACAGGGGTTCCGTTCTATAACTTCCCGTATACCTTTGGCTACCTGTTCAGCACTGGCATCTACGCGCTGGCTCAGCAGGAAGGTCCAAGCTTTGCTGCACGTTACGATGCGTTGCTGCGCGATACAGGGCGCATGACGGTAGAAGATCTGGCGCAGAAGCATCTTGGTGTCGATTTGACTCAACCAGAATTCTGGCAGGGCGCTGTCGATGTGAGTATTGCCGATGTGAAGCTGTTCCTGGAAATGACAGAGGAGCATGCTTGTTCCTAAAAGGACGTTTTTTCTGAAAGGGAAAAGAAACTATAGGATTTCTTTATTAATATAGATGTACTGCCATAGGATGAATCATAATATTAATAATAATTTCTACAAGCATTATGTAGTGCAAATAAAGAATAACAGTGAAGTATGCAGTATGCAGGAAGGCGCGTGAGCGTCTTCCTTTTTATGTTGATCATGATAGTACCCCAATGGACACACGGCGAGATCAGCTACGAGTTTGTTGTTTGTAAAGGCTTGAGTATGGTTGACACCGTCATTGAATCTAACAATAACATGGTTAACCACATGATTCGGTATCGAAGAGTTACATACAGTAAAGCGAACGTAGAATAAGAGTACATGCTAGAAGATGAATCCTGTAGACTACTTTAGCAAGTAGACTTCAGCAGGGAAGCGAGTGAAAAAGCGACTACCTATCTGGTAGTCGCTTTTTGATGAGCTGGTAATTTAGCTGTGGTGATTGCAAGCGCGAGGCAGAACGATTAAAGACCAATAAGAGATAACAGGAACTAAGAAGAGGCTGAAAGTGTAGCATGGTGAGAATCATCATTTACGCAATAATCATATAAAGTTAGGGTTACCCGATTATTGCTTATTCATGTTATTAGCATAGGTAGTGAGCGCTGTGATAAGCTGAGTCGCTTCTGCTGTAGATACCGTTTTAACTGGCTCTAACTTTTCTGAGGTACCTGGTAGTATGCTCAGTGGCTTGACAGCAAGTGTCGCTGTATACGCCCAATGTTGTGGGGGGACATCAGTATATCCTGTAGTAGCGACCTGCTGACTTGGGTCTACCTGCTTAAGCCATGCTGCCACGATGACGGCTAGCTGTGCTCGTGTGACTGCTGCATTAGGGGCAAATTGCTTTTTTCCTACCCCGCGCATCCAGCCAGCCGCGGTCACAGCCTGGATAGCATCCTTCTGTGGGACATTAGCGATATCCGTATAGCGTGTTGCTGCTGTAGAAACTAGAGTGGTATCATTCATTGCTGCACGGAGTAAAGCTGCAAGCTCTGCTCTAGTGATCGGTGTACTGGTGATTGGGGTATTGGATGAATTACCAGCAGGTGTATTGCTGGAGTCGGCTGCTGTAGTGTCGCCTGTTTTGTGCTGAGCAAACAGCCAATCCATCATGCTCTGATCATGAAAGGCAGGTACCCACGACCAGTGCTTCATCGCACCATAGAAGCGTTGGCTATCCATAAAGGCATCGCTATACAGTGTTTCCTTCACTTGTGTCGATCCAAGCTCTGTTAATGCCTGATATGCCAGCTTGCTTGTACGACTATCAGTGATCGGATCATTTTCGGCATGCACGATCCAGATTGGCGTATGTACAAGTGATTTCAGCGCAGTTTTGAAGGCATCCACTGAGCCTTTATAATCAGCAATGGTATCTTTAGCGGCGATCACGATTGCGCCAGCGAACAAATCAGGGTATTGCATCAGAAAGCGGAAGGCACCGCCGCCACCGCTGGACACGCCAGCTACATAGATGCGATTCGGATCGACTTTGCCGTCAGCTATGAGCTGCTGGATGAATTGCTGCTGCATCGTAAAATACTGCTGCATTTTGGCTAGTTGATCTGGCTTATCATAGATGGCCCAGTCATAGTTTTGTGGATAATGTACCGCTAGCACAGAAGTATCCTTGCCAGACTCTGTCCAAGTGGTCGAGCCACGGTTCTCGGTCAACTGCTTTATATTGTCTGTGCCTACTTCGCCACCTCCATGAAGCCATACGACGAGTGGACGAGGACCAGCAGAGGAGCTAAGCTTCAAGCGATACGGTAATGATTCACCATCACTAGAGGTGATCACACCTGGTTTAAAATCATCTACCGTTTGAATCGAAAGCTGGCTCACGTCATCCGCTGTAAAGGACAACTCTGGGAATCGACTATTTTTCACAGCAAACTTTTCGATGGAGCCGCCTTTATAGAGAAACGGTCTAAAATTCAGGTGGATCAACTGTCCCTGCATGGATACGTTTAATTCATCATCGGCATAGTTGTTCTGTACGACTTCACCCTTCACGTTGAGTGGATAGCCATCATAATTGCCTGTGATATCAAAATCGCCTGCTGTCAGATCCCTATAGTGCGCAGGATCACTTACCTCAATATCGAACGATGTTACCATCGTTCCTGCATCGCCTACATGCGCTTGTCCGGTAATGTGAACCTTAGCTGCATCATCTGCAGCCACTGCTGGATATGCAAAGCTACTAGCTCCCAGTGCCGCCGCTATAGCAGCAACGATTCCTTTTTTCACCCAATTCATATCGATTACAGCCTCCCTCTTAGGAATGTACGACAAAAAAAGCGGGCTTAACACTAACAAATGGCCGATCTTCACGCAGCCCGCTTTGCATCGCAAGGAGCTTCATAAAGGAACCATATGTCAGGTTTTGCCCGCTTTCGCCGTTACAACCCTGTCATTTGTAGCTTTACCTTAAACAAAAATGATAACGCTGTCAACGTGCAGTTGATGCAAGCATCGCTGATATGAATGTATTCCTAGACATGACTGCCGATCGGATACAGCAATAAATTGAGTTGCAGATGGAATATCTATGCAATCCATGAGCTTCTATTCAATCTTAGCCGATCTGTACAACGCAAAAATCATTTTACACCATACTAAATATGTATAAAAGAGAAGCTTTAGTTTGCATAAATGCGCAAGATTAAAAACGCTATATTTAGCTTAGATCCTGTAGTTTTTTGGAATATAAAACAGTGAAATTTGTCGAATAATAGTTCTTTATAACTATTTATAGAATATTTACTTGCCACTACTTCATAATCACCATATAATGAGTCCGAAGTCCTGAATTTACATGATTGACAGAGAAAGGAAGGGGAAGAAATGCCTAAGAATGATTTGCCTTCGTTATCCAGACAAATAGACATTGTATTCAAAGAACTGGAGAATGAGCTGGCGCATCTGGATTCTGGAACGGTATTCGTACAGATTCGCAACAACATGATTGGCAAGTTTGGTATTAAGCACAACCCAATCAGCGGTAGAAATGGAGAATGGAACGGTCCAGAGGATGGTTTGACGGCAATGCAAATCAAATCTTTCCGCCAAATGGCAATTGAATCGCTAAAATTCAAAAACCACTGGACACACGGAGAACTCAGTTATGAATTCGCTGTATCCAAAGGATTGATCATGGTTGATACGGTTATCGAATCCAACTATAACATGGCGAACCACATGATTCGATATTCAAGAGCTACATACAACGAGGCAAATGCAGAATTTTCGTGATTAGCCAGTATGTGCACCGTCGATGTAATGTAGCGAACGGTGAGAAGTCAGTAATAAAGATAGCATTACAGGGTAGTTAAGATGGGGTATAGTTCAAGCAATGAAATAGCAAGAAACGTAGAGTAACAACTAGTTTGCGATTAGGAACACTAAAAAGTTAAGAAGTACACTAAGCAGTGAGAAGTAATCCAAAGTACAGCAAGTGGATGCAGATAACAATAGTAATACCTACAAGCATCAATCATTCAGAAGTAAATTAGATACACTATAGTAAGTAGTAAAATAAGAAACTATCATAACGATTGACCACAAATATCATAACTAAGCGACATAAGCAAAACTGCCATTGAACCGGAACAGGCATCATGATTCATGCCATTATATTAATTTATATTCCTATTCGGCCCGATTGAGCCACATACCTAGTGCACTGGGATGGAACAATGGATAACAAAAAAAAGCGGCTCCTAATGGAATCGCTTTTTTTGTTGCTTGGAATCTGAGTTATACCATAGCATGTCCATGTATCTTTACAGTTGTGTATACTTCTCAATCACATCCAGCTGCAAATTTAGTTCTACCGGTTGACCCGGATGCAGTTCGATCAGCCCGATAAATTCGCGCGGATGCGTCGAATTTGGCGCATCAGGTAGGCTGGTATAAGGCTCGATGCACAGAAATTGGTCACTTTCACCTTTGGTGTACAGTACCCAATATTTAAAATAATCAGGATCAGCAGAATAGCGCAAACCATAGCCGTCATCGCGTTTGAGCTCGGCGCTTACGGGACGTTTATCGCCAATGCGCAGCAGATTATCCCAATTGCGATGCTGCATATTCATGCCAGTATTCAGTTCTTCCCACTCATTCAGCGGTACCACTTCGCCAGTTGGAATCTGCTCTTCATCCTGCAACAGCTGATTGCTGACCGGAATTTTCAATGTCCAGCGCTCTGGCTCGCCATCTAGCAAAAACCAAGTATGCAGTCCGAACCCGAATGGCGCAGAATTTTCACCTAAATTTGTGATTTTCAGACGCTGCATAAGGGAGGTTCCCTGTAGCTGCAAGGTCATTTCTAGCTTGAGCGGTGTTGGATACTGACGCATCCAGTTGGGATCGTCGGCAGTCAGCAGCTCGGTGGTGATTTGGCAGCCATCTTCGCTTTCATCAATATCGGCAACACGCCATGATTGCGTACGGTGCAAGCCGTGAATATGGTTATCGTTGGCTGTATTTTGATCAAACTGGTATTCCACACCGTCGAATTCAAAATGTCCACGGCGGATACGTCCCGGCGGCATTAACATCGGCATGCCGAAGTGGTAGGGTTTTTGCAAATAAAAATCGAGTTCGCTTTCTTCAGGGCGGCGCAAAATCTCACGATTCTCCTGCATATCGCGCAGTCCGATTACATTGTTGCCAAGCTTGGGCAGCAGCGTGACTTCGAGCTGTTTGCTTTTAAGAATATAGGTTTCGTACTGGTTCCACGTTCCTTTGCTAACTGTCATTGCGCGGCTCCTTCCTCCTCTTGCAGAACAAATAAAGTGCAAAAATATTATCATTATCATACCAGATTTTTTAGGCAAAAAGCGATTTGACATTTGACGATTTGCCAATTATGATGAGTTTCAAAGAACACGTATTTTTTATACGTATTCTTTCTCAATATTTGAAAACGATGATAGAGAAGAGTAGGCAGAAGAATGCTTCTACAGAAAGCCGGTGGGTGATGGAAACCGGTGAAGATGGTTTGCCGAATGGACTCTGGAGTGCTAGGTTGAAGCGGAGATTGCCCAGCGATCGTCCTCAGTATGCCGGCCGGCAGCCCGCCGTTAACGTGGCATAAAGGCCGGATCAGAACTGCTGGGTTGCAGTGGTTACGAACGGGACAGCGTATATGTTACGCTGTTGTGTACTTGCCGTGATAAAAGGCAGGTAGGCGCACAGATTGCTGCGATTGTTGTAAAACGCAGTGTTTGCTGTCTGTTGTAGTATTTTCTGTTCCGGTAAATAAGGGTGGCACCACGGTCACACGTCCCTTGCAGGATGTGGGCCTTTTTTGCGTTTGCCCATATCCGATGATGGTGCAGGCGGATCAATGGGCAGACCATTTGGACGCGCTGTACATATAATAGTACGAAGTTTGAGATGTAACTGCACTGACGTACAACGTTTCAAAGCGGCAATACTAGCAAGGCTTGCAAGCTACAGTACAGCATTTGGCTTATATCAATCATAACTGCATAGCGTGCATCGCAAGCGTAGTTGGTACAGCAACTAAGCAGTGTCTCTGCCGCGATTATATGTCGGCTAAACACGATTGGTATATAGGATGCACATCACTGTATGCCCAGCAAGTCAACAATAAGGGAGGAAACAAGCATGAAAACTGTATTATCCGGCATCCAGCCGAGCGGTCTGTTGACCATCGGTAACTATATTGGAGCCATCCAGAACTTTGTTCAACTGCAAAATGAATATAACTGTTACTTTATGGTCGTTGATCTGCACGCAATTACCGTTGCTCAGGAACCGGCAGCACTGCGCGAAGCATCCGAATCGGTTGCCGCCCTGTATCTTGCCGCAGGTCTGGACCCGTCCAAATCGAATATTTTCATGCAATCGCATGTGCCGCAGCATGCGGAATTGGGATGGATTATGACGACGCTCGCTTCGATGGGCGAGCTGGAACGTATGACCCAGTTTAAGGATAAATCCGCAGGTAAAGAAAATATCGGTACTGGTCTGTTTGTCTACCCAGCACTGATGGCGGCAGATATTCTGTTGTACAACGCTGATCTTGTGCCAGTAGGCGACGATCAGAAGCAGCATTTGGAGCTGACCCGCGATCTGGCAGCACGCTTTAATCATCGGTTTGGCGAATATTTCACGATTCCTGATCCGTATATCCCAGAAGTGGGTGCACGCATCATGTCGCTGGACGACGCTAGCAAAAAAATGAGTAAAAGTAATCCCAATGCAGGTAGCTACATTGCGATCCTCGACCCACCAGATGTCATTCGCAAAAAGTTCAGCCGTGCAACGACGGACTCTGGACGCGAAGTGCAATATGATCCGGCAAACAAACCGGAAGTGAGCAATCTGATGACGATTTATTCGCAATTCTCAGGCTTGAGTCTGGCACAGGTAGCTGACAAATTTGAAGGTCAAATGTATGGAGGATTCAAAAAGGAATTGGCGGAAGTGGTTGTTGCCGGTCTGGAACCATTGCAGCAGCGCTACAAGGAAATCCGTGAATCTGGCGAAGTACGCGATATTCTCCGCCAAGGCGCGGAACGTGCGCAAGCCTCGGCAGAGAAAATATTGACTGGCGTAAAAGAAAAAATGGGCTTTCTGCCTGCATCACGATAAGCAGCCAACACAGCTGTAATGTAATGAGGCAAGAGGTTTTGTGAAGTTCGTTTCTGTTAGGCGGGGTGATTGCCACTACGGCGTTGTTGTTTCGCTTTGATCACAAAACCCCAGCCGATATTGCCGATAGCGAGTACACCGAGCAAAATTGCAAGCCAAGCGGAATACGAAATAGCAACAGCACAGAACAACAGCAGAATAATGGAAGAAAAGGCGAACCAGGCGGAAAGAATCTTGCTCATAGCGATGACAGCCTCCTGAAAGAAATAAGATAAATAAAGGCGGGTGTGCGTCGATGTATCCCATGGAAGATCGGCGAACACCTGCTTTTTGTATTCCAACGTCACAACAGCATATCATAGGAATCTGGAAACAGAAGTCATGTAAGCGTATTACAAGGCTTCTGTTTTCTATTTTGCCGTAGTTTCAGAAGATGGTCAAGCCAAACGAATGACAGAATGGACTATATACAAATGTCGGGAATGCGTTATAATAACGATGTTATAATGATAATGATTCTCACTATTAATTGGAAGAAAGCGGCGGTATGCTTTGAGTGGATTACACAAACAACTGAAAACAGGCATCTGGTTTGCCTGTGCGGTAGCCGGGCTAGTGCTGTCCGTCTTTTTTGCCATTTCGTATGGAGCCAAAGAATTAACACTGTCGGCTGTATGGTCGGCGGTTTTTCATTATAATCCTGCGGCAACGGCAGATCAGATTATTTATAATCTGCGGTTGCCGCGCGTGATTGGAGCGATCGTGGTAGGCATGGCATTTGCGGTAGCCGGGGCGATCATGCAGGGTGTTACACGGAATCCGATGGCGGATACTGGCGTACTAGGTATTAATGCCGGTTCCTCATTGGTCGTAGCGTTGAGCTTTGCATTTCTGCCAGCCCTATCGTATTCGTCACTCATGCTGATGTCCTTTGTCGGAGCGGCATTGGCGACGGTATTGATCGTTGTGCTAGGCGCATCGACACCGGGCGGATTGAATTCCATGAAGCTAACCGTTGCCGGAGCGGTCATTGCGGCGATGCTGCATTCGCTGAGTACTGGAATCGCCATCTATTATGATCTGAGTCAGGATCTAGCGTTCTGGTATGCAGGTGGTGTCAGCGGCATTAGCTGGTCGCAGCTGAAGCTGCTTGTCCCAATCATTGTACTGACGACGATCTGGACAATCACGCTCGGGAGACCGATTACCTTTCTGGCGCTTGGAGAGGAGTCTGCGGTTAATCTAGGTGTGCGAGTACGATGGATCAAGGTCCTAGCGCTGATTGCTGTGGTGATTCTGGCAGGTGTATCCGTTTCAGCAGCGGGAGCAATCAGCTTTGTTGGATTGGTTGTGCCGCATATGGCGCGACGCTTGATCGGTGTCGATTACCGATTGGTGATTCCATTTTCCGCCTTGCTGGGAGCGATTCTGCTTGTATGGGCAGACTTTGCTTCGCGAATGGTGCAGCCACCTCGTGAATTCGCGATTGGAGCGATGGTGGCGATGGTCGGTGTTCCATTCTTCCTGTATTTGGCGCGCCGAGAAGGGAGGGGGCTGTGATGGATATACATAATGTACAGACGAAAAAAGCACGTCGGGCGTGGACTGTTAGTTTGCTGCTGCTCGTCGTGTCAGTGCTCGTTGTGCTGATCAGTCTCAATACCGGTACGATTCGTTTATCTCCGCTGCGCGTACTCTCGACTTTATTTGGAGCAGGCAGCAGGCAAGAGCAGTTGATTTTGTTTGAGTATCGGCTGCCTCGTATTCTGATTACGATGCTGGCTGGTATTGGCATTGGCATCGCTGGTGCAATCTTGCAAGGAACATCGCGCAATTCGCTTGCTGATCCGGGGATATTGGGCATTCATGCGGGAGCTGGCTTGGGCTTGATTGTGTACGTTTCTTTTTTTCGTACATTAGAAGGCTCATCATCGATCTGGATTCCGGTGTTTACCTTTATTGGCGGTACGCTGACCGCCCTAGTTATTTTTATACTTGCATATGACCGCAGACGTGGGCTGCTGCCCATTCGGCTCATTCTGGTCGGTATTGCAATAGCGGCGGGTATCAGCGCACTGACACTGCTATTATCGTTGCGGCTGGATGAAGATACGTATAGCTTTACGGCTACCTGGCTGGCGGGCAGTGTATGGGCGCGCGACTGGATTCATGTGTGGACGCTATTGCCGTGGATTGTACTGATCGTACCTTGGGTCTACTATCGTTCGTCACGACTGGATGTATTCGCACTTGGCGATGAGCTGGCATGGGGAGTAGGTGGCCATGTGAATCGTAGTCGCATCGAATTGCTGTTATTGGCAGTTGCATTGTCATGCGCTAGTGTGGCGATGGTTGGCTCAATCGGCTTTATCGGTCTAGTAGCGCCCCATATTGCCCGTCGTCTGACCGGTGCGCAGCACAAGCATTTTTTGCCCGCAGCAGGCATGATCGGTCTGGTTATTCTGTTGCTTGCTGATACGATCGGACGCTCTATTTTCCAGCCTAATGCTGTGCCTGCGGGTGTAGTAGTATCGGCGATTGGCGGACCGTACTTTTTGTATTTGCTATTCCGCAGTAAATTTTGAACACATGCAAGACCATGATAAATAAACAAGCATTCATTTGGAGGAGTAAGAGACATGTTGAAAAAGTTTAATCTATTGATCGTATTGGGACTGCTGGTTGCCCTGCTGGCAGCATGTGGTCAAAGCTCAGGCACGACTGAAGGTAGCACTTCGGGTGACACGTCGTCTAAAGTAAAAACCGAAAATGGAAACATTACACATACCGCGGACGCGCGTGTCGCTTCATTGTCCATCCACGTTACTAACGATCTGCTCGCACTGGGCATTCAACCGGTAGGTTCAGTTATTGGCGGTGATGTCAAAGACTTCTTGCCACATGTAGCGGATCGTCTGCAAGGCACAACCAAGCTGGGCAAAGCGGATGATCCTGATATGGAGGCACTGCTGGCATTGAATCCAGATGTTATCTATATCGACGAATCCATTTCTGGCAAAGATCTTGCCAAATTCGAGGAAATTGCACCCACCATCTCCATCAACATGGACGAAGGCACATGGCAGGATCATCTAAAGAAAATTGCCGGACACATGGGTCTGACTGATAAAGCCGATGCATTCATCAAAGAATACACACAAAAAGCTAACGAAGTCAGCACCCTGATCCATAGCAAACTGGGCGACAATGCCAAAGTCATGGCAATCCGCGCAACCGCTAAAGAACTGCGCGTCATGAGCACCGCTCGTCCACTTGGACCCATCATGTACACTGACCTGAAGCTGCAAGCACCCGACATGGTCAAACAAATCTCTACCGATGAACCATTTGCTGTCATCTCCAAAGAAGTACTGCCCGACTACAACGCCGATGCCATCTTTGTCATCATCAGCAAAGGCAACGAAGCCAAAGCTACCTTCGACGAACTAGAGAAAAACCCAGTCTGGCAAAACCTCAAAGCCGTTAAAGAAAAACACGTCTACATGCTCGATGGCCAAAAATGGCTAGACTATTCATCCCTAGGACACCGCATGGCACTAGACGACGCCGAAAAACTATTTTCCAATTAATACTCTCATAAAACTGTAAAAACAGTAAAAACCAAACACCAAAAAGCCCTGATCCGGTTCCCAGCACTCCAGCTGTGAAACCAATCAGGGCTTTTTTGAAAATATGAAGTCTCCAATACTTACTATCTATCAATAGACAAACAAACCAATAAACTAATAAAACAAAAATTGAACACATAAAAGAATTGAATACATAAACATTAAATTCAAAATACAAAACTTACTTCTACTACATAGCGGGTTTCATGGTTTAAATCCTACTCCGCACCACTGTGTGAAAGCTGAACATGAGGCGGCTCCATCGGAGTGCCGTTCCCTTATTCCTTCCCGCAGTGATGGATGTCACCCCGCCAAATCATTTCGGCCTTTCCTCACATCTACCCAACATGCACACTCAACCGCTCATTCATCTTATCAGGACTCAGCCAGCCTACATACGAATCAATCGCATGAAACTCTTTATCCATTACCACAACCGCTACAAACGGGTACTGGCGACGATGACGATAGCGCACATCCGCCCAGCGTACAATGTAACCGCCTGCTGTCTGCTCTACCTCAGAAATGGTATACGATGAAAAGTACAGCAGCGCTCGAATATCTCGATGCTGACGGGACGCTTCAATGGCTGGATGATCCATCGACGCTACCGCATCGATCCAGATCAATTTATCAGGGCTATACCAGCCTACTCGATAACTACCGTCTTTTTTGGCATGAACGACATGCCAACGACGCAGTGAAATGGTCGGGATTAGCACATAATGTCCATCCGGTTCTGTCGAACGTCCGTCTTCAATATCGATACGCTCCACCTTGCGGGTCAAATACCAGTGTGTCGTCGTCCGCCATACATAATAGACAGCAATGGTAGAGTACAGCGTAATAAATAGCGGTGCAGGCGGAATCAATCCTGTCACCCACAGCAGCAGCGCTACAATATGCGCACCGAAAATAAATGGGTCAAAAATATTAATAATATTCCATGAAATCCAAGTTTCGCTAAACGGGCGTACCGCCTGCGTTCCGTAGGTGTTAAACAAATCGGTAAATACATGCAGTACCACCGCAATCGCAGTCCATAATAAAATGTGCCAGAAGCCTTCATGATGCAGCAGCAGCGAAGTGCCGCCACCAATGAGCGCAATCCAGAGCGCCATAAATGGCAAGGAATGCGTAATGCCGCGATGATTGCGTACATACGTAGCATTATCTTTTAAACGTAAAATGGTATCAAAATCCGGTGCCTGCGAACCAATGATCGTTGCAACCATGACCGCAATCGCTAGACTGGGGTCGGAAGCGACAACAGGGTCCACATAAGCGAGTCCGGCAAGTCCAAACCCCATGGCAAAATGGGTGGCAGTATCCATTGAATATTCTCTCCTTAGTCATTCGGCGTCTATTCTCGTATGCAATTCCAATTTTGCAATGACGCATAGGCTTTGCTTCATTTCGCCTGTAGTTTACCATAACCAGTTAGCAAAAACGTGAAACTCAGATTAAAATCACCATCTTTCAACAAATTGTCATAATCGTCATGCCCCCTAAACAAAGGCAAAGACAATTACAGTCAGGTATGATAAAGTGGATAAGGCGATTTGTACGGGTTTATAGAGATTCACCTTTCCTCTTCCTATTCCGCATAGGCAGTGAAAAAGGTGAACCTTTTTTATGAGCAGCCCATGTTGTAATCATCGGTTGCAGACAACTCAATATGAAGGAGGAACGAGTTTCCTTGGATAAACAACCGGGCTATTCTACCATACCGGATTCCCCCCTATATAACGCTCCAGCTCCAAGCGAGCAGGGTGCAGGCTGGCGAGACTTCATCGCGCTAACCAAACCGGGCATTTTGCGCTCCAATCTGATTGCTACCTTTGGCGGCTTCTGGCTTGCCTCCGGCTGGCATATTCAGTTTGGACATTTGTTATGGACGTTACTCGGAACGATGCTGGTGATGGCATCGTCGTGTGTATTCAACAATTACTGGGATCGCGAGCTGGATACGAAAATGGCGCGCACGCGTGACCGCGTATTGGCGACGCGCCGTCTGTCGCCGACCATTGTGTTATGGTATGCGATTGGGCTTGGCATTTTGGGCTTAACTGTCCTATCCGTGTTCTCCGGGCTGCTGGCAGCGGCACTTGGCGTACTGGGTATGTTTGTCTATATCGTTATCTATACCTTGTGGCTCAAGCGAAGCTCTACTTGGAGCACATCCATTGGTGGCATATCTGGCGCGATGCCGCCGGTGATCGGATACGTAGCAGTTTCCCAGCAGATTGATATGGGTGCATGGCTGCTATTTGCGATGCTGTTTTTGTGGCAACCGCCGCATTTTTGGGCGCTAGGCATCCGTCGGGTCGAAGAATACCGCGCAGCAGGCTTTCCACTTTTACCTGTTGTCAAAGGTATTCGCCGTACGCAGTACCAGATGTTGCCGTAT
Organism: Paenibacillus sp. JQZ6Y-1; assembly: GCF_040719145.1. Classification (NCBI taxonomy): domain Bacteria; kingdom Bacillati; phylum Bacillota; class Bacilli; order Caryophanales; family Paenibacillaceae; genus Paenibacillus; species Paenibacillus kandeliae. The sequence continues at coordinate 238,571 of NZ_JBFDUZ010000003.1, read as the reverse complement.
ATCGCATTGCTTATTCCGGTGCCGATTCTGATGTACAGCTATGGCTATACCGGTTTGATCTATATGATCACTTCATTAGTATTGTCGGTAGTGTGGCTATTGATGGCAGTAGCTGGTCTTCGGAAACAGGATACGGATCGCTGGGCGAAAACGGCATTTATCTTTTCGATTAACTATCTGACGCTCAGCTTTATTCTGATGATCATTGATACAGTGCATCGCTGAGTTATATGGTTGGTAGGCAACCGTGTCGGCTTACAAACGATTCTGACTGCCGCAGTGAGTATTCGCTGCGGCAGTTTTCAGTATAGGACGACATGTGACATATGACAGGCATTTTAATTCATGACGTTACTACGTACTCTATATATGGCATCAAAAAGATACACAATATAAAACGTTAAAAAGGCGGAGCAGGGTAGATAATATATTCGTCCAATCCTGCCTTTTCTAGCTGTGCTGCCACATATTCATCCGGCGTCCCTTCCACACCGGCATATCCGCGGCGAGTATACAGATGTGTCGCGTCTGGAAAGGCATCGCTCAGCACGCCACGAATTTTGCGACCGGAGGAATCATTGTCTAGAAACAGGTATACTTCATCCTGTCCCACTTCCTTGCGCAGCTTTTCTAGCTTTTGCGAGTTCAGCGTGCCAAAGGTGCACAAAATCTGTACATCCGGTTGTAGCACGCGGCGCAGCTTACTGCGATCATTTTTACCTTCTACGATAATATGAATCAGGGGAATCACCTCTGTCTAAGATTGTAAAGGATTGCGGCAAAAGGATGCAAAATAGACATGTTTAGAGCTGCATCCACGGCATCCTACGATGGCAAGGCGACTGCTGACATCGCAGGTATACTTCGGTTATACTATAGACTAGCCAAAAAGCTGGCTGCTGAATAACATCATGGATGAAAATACATCATACAGACAACATAGAAAGACGCATACTGGAGGTTATACGCATGGATTGGCAAGTATGGAGCGAATTTTTCAGGCAGAATTGGCTCATTATTCTGGTAGCCCTGATTATATTGTTTCTTGTGATCAATCTGGTCAAAACGGTCATCAAATGGCTCATCGTGATTATTATCGTAGCAGCGGTGTGTATTTACAGCGGAATCTCGCTGGATCAGATTCGCGATACCGTTACCAATGTGACCGATCAGACAGTCGGCGCCTTGCGTGATCAGGCACTAGATGTGATGAAAAATGAAGCCAAGGATGCGCGCTTTATCCAAAATGGAGACGGCACATATACGGTGAAGTCGGACAATATTGAGTTTAGCGGCGAGCCGGGCGCAGGCAAGGTTAGCATGACTTTCCGTGGCGTACCGCTGGGCGAATGGGATGTAAATAGTACGATTCAATCCGTTATTACCCAAGCGAAGCAAAACACGGCAGCAAGCAAATGAGGTTGATTAGTACCATGATAGTTACTATGATTTCAGGTGATGGATCAATCATACAGGATGCTGGCAAGCGGTATACAGACCGCAACGTTAGAGGAGGACATACATGGAAATAAAGGATATTGCAGCGTGGTTTGACAGCAGTCTGGTTTCCTGCCTGCTGTATGTCATTGTATTGATCTCGGTGCTGCAAGGCGTCCGTAGCGGAGCAAGCCGTTCGGCAGGACGTCTATTTTCGTGGGCAGGACGTACGCTGCTAACGGTACTGGCGCTGCTGCTGGCGGCGCCGTTTGCGCTGTTCGTTTCCCCTTATGTGCAATCACGGGCGGAACAAATATCCAACTCTGTACCAGAGGGCGATTTGCAGTGGTGGTGGGAAATGTACTACTCTGCCATTTACCTGATCTCGGAATTTTCGCTGCTACGCTTCGCTGTGCTGTTCATGTTGAGCTATGTTGTAGCCAATATCACTTTTTCATTGCTGGCAGTATTGCTTATTCCAGAACGTCTGCGCCGCGGTCCGGTTCCTACGGAAGGACAGCGCGCAGGCTGGGTGAGCCGCATTCTTGGTGGGCTGGTTGGCTTGCTCAATGGGGTGCTGCGCGGCGCGATTGTGATCGTAATTCTGTTCATCGCGGTCAGCCTGTATCCCAACAACAAATGGTCATCATATGTAGAAGCATCGTCATTATACAGCGGTACGGTCAAGTCGGTGGTGCAGCCGCTGACTGGCTCCTTTGTCAAAAATACGCTACCCGTCTTCACCAGTGCTGTGGAGCAGGAATTGACTGGCATTTTCCAGCGTAAATATGATGTAGTGGATCGCAGTATTCCAGATAATATCGAGCAGGCAGCTGCCGAGATTGTCGGCAATACGACCGATACGGAAACAAAAGCCAAGCTGCTGTATGACTGGGTAGGCTCACGGGTCAGCTATGATTACGGCAAGGTGGCAGATTACGAGCAGCGCGGCGTGTGGCATGAACAGACACCGGAAGATACATTTGAAACGAAGCTGGGCGTATGTATTGATTATGCTCGTTTGTATGCCGTGATGGCACGTTCGCAGGGGATCGATGTACGCGTTGTGACTGGGCTTGGATATAACGGTCAAGGCGGATATGGTCCGCATGCGTGGAATCAGGTGTATGTGCCGGATTCCGGTCAATGGATTCCGCTTGATCCGACATGGGCATCCGCAGGCAACTGGTTCAACCCGCCGAAGTTTGCTGAAACACACGTAGAGCAGAGTGTATTGTAAGAGAAGGTAAGGTAACAAGTGGACGAAGGTGCTCTATGGCAGCGTTGTTGGGAGACTGCTGTCCTTCCGCTATTTTGCCAAAAATAGCACGGCAAGAGTGCATATGCATCGTCTAGAAACGCAAAATTTCTCAACACGGCAATTCCTGTGCTAATATAAAGTTTGTTGCATATTCGTGCAGCGTAAGCTGCTGTCGTCCATCGGTATAGAACTACGCAAAACCAAGATTCAAGCAGGCATCATGATACAGTGCTGCCAGAGAAGGGAAAAGATCGAGTAATGAAAAAATCGGGTATTGATGAGTCGTCTAAACGCGAACTCAGAAATCAGCGCCAATTCTCTATCCGTCTGAATGTGTTCTTTTTTGCCACGTTTATCGTATTTACTGTTCTCATTGTACGTCTGGCGATTTTACAGTTTGTAGAAGGTCCGAATCTGCGTGAGCAGGAAGCAAGCATCTCCACCAAAAGCACGCCAATCCCGCCAATCCGGGGTAACATTTTAGATGCTACCGGTACACAGCGAATCGCTTACTCCACTTCGTCCCAGTCACTCTACTTTACATTGTCCAAAAACTACTCGCTGGAGAAAAATAAACCTGAGTTATACGACATTGTTGCTAAGTTGAAGCAGGTATTCAACAAATATGGTGATCCTAACGAGAAAATGACTGCCCAGCAGATCATTGATGCGATGGACATCACCTACAAGAAAAACTACGGCTATACCCCACGACGGATCAAAAAAGATCTGACGAACGAAGAAATTGCTCATTTTCTGGAGCATAAAGACGAATTTCCCGGAATTGAAGTCGTAGAGGAAAGTGTACGTCACTATGATACGGATCGCGTAGCCGTACAGACTGTCGGTTATCTGCGTCAATTCAGTGGTGTCAGCACTACGATGGATCACTATATCAACAAATCGCGTATTACCGATGCGGATGAAAAATACCTGTCCACCGAGTATGTAGGGGTCGACGGTATCGAGTATGCGTATCAGGACGCCCTACGCGGCAAAAACGGTCTGAAAACAACACCGGTTAACTCGCTGAATATCGCAACTGGACGCACGGAACTGACCGCTCCGCAAAAAGGCGATAACGTCTGGCTGACGATTAACAAAAATGTACAGCTGGCAACGCAAAAAGCGATTACCGATCAATTGTCTTACCTGCATTCGTATCGTAGCGGAAGCTCCTATGCGCCAAATGCGCAAACAGGCTATGCGGTCGCGATGGATGTGGCTACAGGTAATGTTGTGGCAATGGCAAGTATGCCGGATTACGACTCTAATATCTGGGGCACTGCGCCTTCCAGTGATGAGATCAAAGCAATTACTCCGTACTATCCAAACGGAACGATTAAAGAGGTATATCGTGAGGGGCATGCTTCTTCCATGGTACTGATGGGTTCGGTTATTAAACCACTTACTGTACTGATTGGATTGAAAGAAGGCGTGATTACTCCATATACGTATTATCAAGATAGAGGGTATGCCGAGATCGGTAAGGAAGGTCATACAACCAAAATTCGAAATGCTAGCGGACACGTATATGGTTCTCTTGATCCTGCTAGAGCAATTGAGCACTCTTCTAATGCCTTTATGATCGACGAAGTCGGTATGCCATTGTATCGTAAATATCAAGCAGATTCTGTAAATGTATGGGATAAATACATGAAGGAATTCGGGCTGGGTGTTTCGACCAAAAGTGGTCTGCCTGGCGAAAGTGCAGGTTCTGGCGAGTATCTGAATATCGAAGCTGCTGGTAGTACACAGGCAGCGATGGCATTTGCATCGTTTGGTCAACAAGGGAAATATACAACGTTGCAATTGGCACAGTATGTAACGACGATTGCCAATAGAGGGAAACGTTTGAAGCCGCAATTGGTTAGCAAAATTACCGATGCGGAAGGCAATGTGGTGAAGCAGTTCAAGCCACAGGTTGTCAATACTATTAATTTCCCAGATGAATATTGGAATACAGTTATTAGAGGTATGAAGACAAAGGTAGATTCATTCAATGGATTCCCGTATGATCTTGCTCGTAAAACAGGTACATCTGAGCAATCGATTTATGGTCATACTGTCGATAACGGTGTATTTATCGCTTTTGCACCACGTGATAATCCAAAACTGGCTGTTGCTGTTGTGATTCCAGAGGGTGGATTTGGTTCGCAAAGTGCGGCGCCAGTCGCTCGTAAGATTTTTGATGCTTACGATGAGGAATACGGACTGGATGGCGTACCGAAAAAGCAATCCACAGATGCTACTGCGGATGCAGACAATCAGGATAGCACAAATACAAGTCAATAATAGTATATGAGTATCAGCCGCTATATCCTCATGGACTAGGTTAGGCAAAAGTGAAAAAGAAGCAGGCACTACGCTTGCTTCTTTTTTATTTAGGTCATACTGTAAACGTGTAGATAGTAAGGGATAGGAATAGACATAGAAAATGTACAGTTCGAGTGTTTTACATGCGATACAAAATGATTCATACATAGAAATATTTGCTATACGGCTTACAGCAGGTAGGCATCGTCCTCATGACATGGTTAATAGTAGGTAATACTAAATAAAGTCTACTGCTGCCAAGACCGCATAAGGAGTTGGTGTGTTTTCATTATGATTGCGAATGGCATTTGTTCTTGTTCACACATATGCTAAAATGAAGAAACAACTACATATTATGGAATATGATAATTGTTGAATATGAATACGTTTGCCTGTCGCTTGCGCATATACTTGATAGGACATAGGAGGTTTACCCAGTCGATGAAAAAATGGAATTCGACCGATTCGGAAGAATTTGAAGAGAGTCACCGGCGGCAGTTCTCGATCCGTTTGAATATTTTCTTTTTTGCAACGTTTCTGATCTTCAGTGTGCTTGTGGTTCGGCTGGCGATTTTGCAGTTTGTGGAAGGTCCTACATTGACGGAAGCGGAGTCTAGTATCGTCAATAATGAGACGCCGATTATGCCAAGTCGGGGCATCATTTACGATGCGTCTGGCAGTAAGATCGCTTATTCGGTATCTACGCAATCACTCTATTTTACATTGAGCAAGGACTACCGTTTGGATGAGAATAAACAGGAATTTTTGAAAATCGTCGGCGATCTGAAGCGGGTATTCAATACATATGGTGACCCGAATCATACAATGACTGCCGATCAGATTATTGAAGCGATGGATATTACGTATCGCAAAAACTACGGCTATACCCCGCGTCGAATCAAAAAAGATTTGAGCAACAAGGAAATCGCTTATTTCCTCGAGCATAAAGACGACTATCAGGGAATCGAAGTACGCGAGGAAAGTATTCGCGAATACAGCCCTGATCGGGTGGCTGTGCAGACCATCGGCTATTTGAAAGGCTTTTCCGGTGTCAAATCTAGTATGAACAAATACAAAAACCGTGCTCGTCTTAGTGGCACCGATGAACGGTATATGGATACCGAGCTAGTTGGCGTGGATGGATTGGAGTACACATTCCAAGATGAGCTGCGCGGTAAAAATGGCGTACGCAGCACACCGATCAATGCGCTCAATCGTGTGGATGGACGAGCGCAGCTGACACCACCACAGAAGGGCTACAATCTATGGATGACGATTGATAAAAATGTACAGTTGGCTACCCAGCAGGCGATCATGGATCAGATTTCATTTCTGCGTTCCTATCGCAGCGGCAATGCACATGCTGCCAATGCGCTAACAGGTTATGCGGTGGCGATGGAAGTCGATACAGGGAATGTCGTCGCGATGGCAAGCATGCCGGATTATGACCCTATGATCTGGTCGCAGTCGCCGACTGCTGAACAGTTGAAGGCGATTGAGCCCTATTATCCAAACGGAACCATTCGTGAGATTTATAACGGCAAACGCGCTTCATCGCTTGTCTTAATGGGTTCAGTTATTAAGCCTTTGACCGTTCTGATTGGGATGAAAGAGGGATTTTTCGGACCTTATGCGGGTTATTATGATCGCGGCTATGCTGAATTTGGTAGAGCAGGCTATGAAACTCGTGTAAGAAATGCACTAGGCGAGGTATTAAACTCTTTGACTCCTTCAAAAGCTATTGAGAAATCGTCTAACGCATTCATGATCGATATGATCGGTAAACCGTTATACAGCAAATACGGCAACGAATCGGTCAATGTATGGGACAAATACATGAAGGAATTTGGCCTTGGTGTAACAACCAATAGCGGACTTCCTTATGAAAATCCTGGGCGTGGTGAGTATACCAATATCGAAGCAGCAGGTAGTGCTCAGGCAGCAATGGCATATGCTGCTTTTGGACAGCAAGGACGTTATACTACCTTACAATTGGCGCAATATGTAACTACCATTGCTAACCGAGGAGAACGCTTAAAGCCTCAATTTGTCAGCAAAATCACAGATGCGAAAGGCAATACAGTCAAAACATACGGACGCGAAGTGATTAATACAATCAACTTCCCTGCCGAAGACTGGAATGTAGTTATCAACGGGATGCGTAGTAAGGTAGAAGTGTTGAAAAACTATCGTTATGACGTGGCACGGAAAACGGGTACATCCCAGCAGTCCGTATACGGCAAAATCGTCGATAACGGCGTATTCATCGCCTTCGCACCACGCGATAATCCAAAACTAGCTGTCGCCGTGGTTATTCCAGAAGGTGGCTTCGGTTCCCGTAGTGCGGCTCCGGTTGCAGTCAAAATCTTTGACGCCTATGACCAAGAGTACGGGTTGGACGGCGTACCGAAGAAAACCCAGAATCAAAACGGTGATGCAGAAACGAATAGCACGCAATAAGAAACATTCGATTCCTGCAATCTAGCTTGCTTGTCCTCTCATGGATAAGCAGGCTTTTTTGTATGCCTCAAAGTATCCGTTTTCCCAAACGATATGTTTACAATTACATTCTTGTTTTTTCTTTCCCTACGCCTTAAAATTTGCACAAAGGAAACAAATGTGGCTTATATAAAAATAAAGTCATAAAGGAAACATACGGTGTGTCATTTCCTATTGCCGCGTTGTGCAGCTCTGCACAAATAGTACAGTCTCATATCTCATATCAGTCAGCTACCGACGAATCAGCATACCCATTCTAGCATCTATCAAAAGTGAATCACGAAAGGGGAATCGTTTATGTATCAAAGCCTATCTGTATTCAAGCAGTTACTAAAGCAACTCTTACATCAACGTAATCAACCTGTGCGTACACAGCATTACCGTTGGATTCATTTCATTTGGCTAGCTGCTCTCATTGTCATCACTGCCGGATGCAGCAATGGACAGGCAGAAGGGAAGCGACAGGATGGCATTCTGCATATTACTGCTACCACTGGCATGATCGCCGATGCTGCGCGACAAATAGGCGGCGAGCATGTAGAGGTTGTTGGTCTCATGGGACCGGGTGTCGATCCGCATATGTACAAAGCCTCCCAAGGCGATATTCGCAAGCTGGATGATGCCGATCTGGTGCTGTACAACGGCTTACATTTGGAAGGAAGTATGACTGACATTTTGGAAAAGATGAGCGATACACGGCAAGTTGTTGCGATCACGGACCAGATTGCATCAGAACGACTCCGGCAAAGTGAGGAAAATGCAAACGAGCATGATCCGCATATCTGGTTTGATGTTAGCCTGTGGATGAGCGCGGTTGAACGTGCTCGTGATGCGATAGTAGCAGCCGATCCTGCTCATGCTGATGATTATCACAGCAATGCGGATGCGTATCTATCAGAGCTGAAACAACTGCACACTGATATTCAGCAGCAAATAGCTACGATTCCACAGCAAAGCCGAGTGCTTGTGACTGCTCATGATGCGTTTGGATATTATGGTGATGCTTACGGCATGGAGGTACGCGGCTTGCAAGGCATTAGCACCGCTTCCGAATACGGCTCCAAAGATGTAGTCGAGCTGCGAAATATGCTAGTGGAACGCGGTATCAAAGCTGTTTTTGTGGAAAGCAGTATCCCAGCACGCTCGATGGAAGCGATCATCGCCGGAGCTGCCGAGCAGGGGCATCAGGTGAGCATGGGCGGTGAGCTATATTCCGATGCGTTGGGCGCTGCTGACAGCGAAGCAGGCACATATGCAGGTATGGTCAAACACAATACGGAAACCATCGTCGATGCGTTGAAATAACATCCGATATTCTACTGAGTATCGCGTACTACATGAATAGATACAGTAATCATCATAGGTATCACGATAGGTATAACTTGTAGCGCTATCGCATGAATGTACAGCTATAACAATGATGAAATGATCTCTGCACCACATACAATGTACAATCCGAAGACACGAATACAGTACGAGAAAACAATCCTAGCTCCTAAAGGAGGGCGATTCAATGACTACATCGTTATCCGCATCCACCTCAGCCCATATCACGAGTGGTTCTATCTCTGCAAATGATTGTCCGCTCCGCGTTGAAAACATCACAGTCAGTTATCATAAAAAGCCAGTTGTACAAAATGTTTCGTTTACACTGGGCGAAGGTCGCCTGATCGGTCTGCTTGGACCGAACGGTGCTGGTAAATCGACGCTGCTGAAGGCAATGCTGGGACTGGTACCAACGCTCAGTGGACAGGTACACATTTACGGGAAGCCCTATACCGAGCAGCGCAAACGAATCGGTTATGTCCCGCAGCGCGAATCAGTCGATTGGGATTTCCCTACCCACGCATTGGATGTTGTACTAATGGGTACCTATGGACGGCTAGGCTGGTTCCGTCGTCCAGGCAAAAAGGAAAAAGAAACCGCGATGGAATGTTTGCGTCAGGTAGGGATGGCAGATTATGCGAGTCGCCAGATTAGCCAGCTATCTGGCGGACAGCAGCAGCGTATCTTTTTGGCGCGTGCATTGGCACAGCAGGCGGATTTGTATTTGATGGATGAGCCTTTTGCTGGTGTGGATGCAACGACCGAAAAGGCGATTATTACACTACTGGAACAACTCAAGCAGCAGGGGAAAACCGTTCTTGTCGTGCATCATGATCTGTCGACCGTGGAATCCTATTTTGACGATGTACTGTTGTTGAACCGTGAACTGGTAGCAGCCGGACCGGTTGGTCAGACATTTACAGCGGACATGCTCCAACGTGCCTACGGAGGCAAGATTACGTTTTTACAGTCAAACGATCAAGGCGGCATAATCATCGCCGGAAAATAAGGAGGGATATATGATGACTATGCTCATCTCCATGCTTGGCGATCCCAATGTACGCTGGATTATCGCAGGCTGCATGCTGCTCGGACTAAGCAGTGGCGTCATCGGCTGCTATATGGTGTTGCAAAAGCGTAGCCTGATCGGTGATGCGCTTGCTCATGCCGCTTTGCCGGGTATTTGTATCGCCTTCATGCTGACGGGCGCCAAATCGGCGCTGGGCTTTTTTATCGGGGCGTTGATTGCCGGGGTAATTGCGACCTTTGGTATTCGTTGGATTACGACCTATTCACGCATCAAGCAGGATGCAGCGCTGGGCATTGTACTGTCGCTCTTTTTCGGTATCGGTGTATTGCTGCTTACTCGGATTCAGCATAGCGGGGACGGTGGACAGAGCGGATTGGACAAATTTTTGTTCGGTCAGGCGGCGTCTATGATGCGTGAGGATTTGTATTTGCTCACAGGAATCAGTGTGGTGCTGCTAGTATTATGCGGCTTACTGTTCAAACAGTTCAAGCTGATTAGCTTTGACCGCGATTTTGCTCGCGGATTGGGCTGGCGCGTAGTTTGGCTGGAGCAATTGATTTTGCTGCTGACCGTTGTCGTGGTCGTATCCGGCATTCAAGCGGTTGGCGTTGTATTGATGTCAGCGCTGCTGATTACGCCAGCAGTTGCGGCGCGGTATTGGACAGATCGTTTGTATATGATGCTGATCATTGCCGGAATATTCGGGGCTGTGAGCGGCATAGTTGGTACGTTATGGAGTGGAATGGTATCGCAGTTACCGACTGGACCTGTAACCGTATTGGCATCAACGCTGATCTTTGCTGCATCGGCATTATTAGCTCCACGCCGCGGCTGGCTGGCACGGATGTGGCAGCATCGTCGCAATCGGCAACAATGGCAGCGCAATGGAGGGGTAACACATGAGCAGTGATTTTTGGATTATAACGACAGCGATTCTCATGTCGGCAAGCTGCGGATTGCTGGGCTGCTTTTTGATTTTGCGCAAAATGGCACTGATCGGCGACGCGATTAGCCATGCTGTATTGCCGGGCATCGCCATCGCGTTTCTATTTAGCGGTGGACGGGATTCGCTGGCAATGATGATCGGCGCGACTGCGTTGGGATTGCTGGCGGTCTTTCTGATTCAATGGTTGCAAAGCTCTGGTGTGCAATCCGATGCGTCCATTGGCATTATTTTTACCGTCCTATTCGCCATTGGTGTAATCATTGTCAGTCTGAATGCACGCAACATCGACTTGGACCTTGATTGTGTGTTATTTGGCGAAATTGCCTATGTACAGTGGGATACTTGGACACTGAACGGCATGGATATGGGACCACGCTCCATCTGGATGCTGGGCTTCACTTTGATCGTAGTGGTAACGCTGCTAACGCTCTTTTACAAACAATTCAAACTAACCGCATTCGATCCAGCACTCGCGGCTGCCTGCGGCATTCCCGTACTGTTATTCCATTACCTGCTTATGGGTATGGTGTCGATGACTTCCGTCGCTTCATTTGAAAGTGTGGGCGCGATCCTCGTCGTCGGTATGCTCGTCATTCCGGCAGCAACCGCCTACCTGCTAACTGACCGCCTGCATATCATGCTGCTGACTAGTGTAGCTGTCGGCATCGCCAGCTCGATCCTCGGCTACGCCGCCGCATACATCCTAAACGCCTCCATCGGTGGCAGCATCGTCACCACTGCAGGGATCCTGTTCATCATCACTTTCCTACTTTCTCCTCGCCATGGCATCCTACTCCGCAAATGGCGCCAAACCAGGGCTGTTCCAGCCGAGTAATACAGTAGAACAGGGCAGAGAAAAATAGAGGGAAACAGACTAAAACAGAGTGGAACATAGAAAAAAGAGCAGAGCAGCACAGGGCAGATTAGAAGCAAGCAATATTTGCCTACGTGAACCCAACATATCACCACCATCCAGAAACACCAAACCCCATGAACCAAACACAACAGCCACCCCATATAGAATAAAACTACTAACTAAACCAAAAGGTACAGTGCAACATACACTGTGCCTTTTGGTTTTATTCTCAATGATCCAACCCATTCATCTGACCGCATTCCTATCATCTTTCTGAAAATGGGTATATACATAATTCAAAAGAAAAATCTTACGAAAACCTGATTTACATTTTACAAAAAATTTTGAGAGCACGAATCAGAGTATGCTACACTTATCTTGATATGAAGTTAATGAGATTGCGAATATACTCGATCTCGCAAAAGTGTAAATGATCCTACTTATCCCAAAGTGCGCAACTGTTCCATTGCTGTCTTAAACGGTATGTAGATACTGCATATAGTTTGAAATACTTTTCTGTCTACATCGCTATAATTTGACAAGTGACAAGTGACAAGTGACAAGTGACAAGTGACAAGTGACAAGTGACAAGTGACAAGTGACAAGTGACAAGTGACGAGTAAGAAGTGAGAATATGCACGGAACGGAGAGAAGGAATAAGGGAAAAGAACGACTTACAGTGTTTGTGATTTGCAAACACGGGGTTCGATAAAAAGTGATTTTTGCGAAGCGAAATATCTTACAGCTTTGGAGCTGCGGGAATCTTCATTCTTTCCTAATCCAAAAGATTCCCGCGGCTCCACCCGAGGACGTTCCCTTATTCCTTTCCGCAGTGGATAAATCATCAACGCTCTACTGTTCCACTGCTCCAACGCAAAACGTTAATTTCCAAACAGACTAAATTCAACTGGAGGACCCACCAATGACAACCCCTAAATACAAACTACTCGCCCTCGATATGGATGGCACCCTGCTCAACGACAATCACGAAATCAGCCTTGAAACAAGCAAATGGATCCACAAAGCGATGGACGCTGGCATTCACGTTTGCCTGTCTACTGGTCGTGCTGCTTCCAGCGCATTGCCATACGGACAAGAACTGGGATTGGAAACACCGATGGTCACTGTCAACGGCAGTGAAGTATGGAAATCCCCGCGCGAGCTGTATCGTCGTACGCTGCTTGACCCGGACAATATCCGCAAAATGCACCAGCTGGCTATCGACAAGGATGTCTGGTTCTGGGCATATTCCGTTGAGCGTCTTTACAACCGAGATAACTGGCTGGACGAGAATCAGCCGCTAGAGCAAGTAGAATGGCTCAAATTTGGCTATAACACGCCTAACGACGAGCTGCGTCATGATATTCTTATGACCTTGCAGGACATGGGTGGACTGGAAATTTCCAATTCGTCTCCGTACAATCTGGAGATCAATCCACTCGGCATTAATAAAGCAACAGGTATCGCTGAAGTATGTAAGCTGCTGAATATTGACATGTCCGAAGTGGTCGCAGTTGGCGATAGTCTGAACGATCTGGCAGTAATTCAAGCGGTCGGTTTGGGCGTAGCGATGGGTAATGCACAGGATACAGTCAAACAAGAAGCCGATTTGGTCGTTGCCAGCAACAATGATGACGGCATCGTTGAAGTGATCCGCGATCATATTCTCGTTTAACGTATAAGTATCGGTCTACAACCATATATCATGGCATGATATACATGTTGATGAAGTCCCCATAGTCAATGTCTTCATTTCTCTACATGTTTTTGAAACGAATGTGTCAATTGCAGAGTATACAGGTATACAAACCTATGAGGTCATTTGCCAACCTTCATAGCAATACACATCGATTTCGATGATCCGCGTATTGGACATCGTAACAAGGAGAGACGATATATGACGATGGAGATTATTGGCTGGGTGCTGGTCATTGCCCTGTTTATTATCGGGATGCTGGGTACCATCTACCCAATCCTGCCTTCGGTTGTAGCGATTTATTTTGCCTTTTTCGTATACGGCTGGTTTTTCACATTTGCTGAGTTTGGACCGTGGTTCTGGATCATTGAAACGGTAATTGTGGTTGTACTGCTCGTCGCCGATTATTTGGTCGGTGCTTATGGAACGAAGAAATTCGGTGGCTCAAGGCTGGCAGTGATTTTATCTGTTATCGGTATGGTGATTGGTCCATTTGTCATTCCGGCATTTGGCTTGATTCTTGGTCCATTGATCGGTGCGGTGTCGGCAGAGCTGATTCAGGGACGTGACTGGAAGAACGCGCTGCGTGTCGGCTGGGGAACCGTGCTTGGACTGTTTGCCAGCGCTGTTGTCAAAATCATTTTGCAGCTTGCTATGATCGGTGTCTGGATCATCTGGATTGTTGTGCATTGATGATACTGTTTTTGCGATGGTGGAACATTCGTACACAAAAGGTGATATCGATATACCGCATATCGACAGTAATCGTTTAAGTTGTGGTTTTCTATAACACTGTGACGATTTCGTTTGTTTTGTCGCATTGCGAAGCGGGGCGATGCGTGTCTATAATAGTAATGCTGACGTAAAACGACGACCGGAGGGCGAATCAGCCTTCCGGTTTTTATATTGTCTGCTAGTTTGCAATATTGGCATTGAGAGAAGGGGAATCATTTTGTCTAAAGGCGAATCATTTATTAAAGGCACGATCATTCTGGCAGCCGCTGCACTTGTAGCGCGTGTGCTCGGTCTGGTGCAGCGTGTGCCGCTGGAGCATATGCTCGGCTTTACTGGGGATGCTTCGTTTACGCTGGCTAACAATGTATATTTGATGCTGCTAGCGGTTGCCACAGCTGGTATTCCAAGTACACTCAGCAAAATGGTATCTGAACGCTATGCACTTGGACGTCCACATGAAGCACAGCGTATTTATTATGCGGCACTGTTATTTGCGGGAGCAGCTGGTGTAGTGATGACGCTGCTGATGTACATAGGGGCACCGTACTATGCACAGATGGCAAAAGAGCCGTCTGCGGCATTGGCATTGCAGGCGATTGCACCATCCTTGCTGCTGTTTCCAGCCATTGCGATGATGCGCGGATATTTCCAAGGACGCAATATGATGTCTGCTGGCGGTATTTCGCAAATTGTTGAGCAGTTTGCACGTGTACTGACTGCTATTTTGCTGGCATATACGCTGCTGCGGATCGGTTATGGGGATATTGAAGTTGCAGCCGGTGCATCGTTTGGTAGTGTGCTGGGCAGTATAGGGGCATTTGCCGTAATGCTGTATTACACTTTGAAGCTGCGTCGTCAGGATGCAGCCAACCGACTCAGTACAGCGTCCAGTGCATCGGAAACGGTTATTCCACTGCGCCAGATTTATGGTGATATTTTCAAACTATCGATTCCGATTGTCATCTCATCGCTGACGATTCCGGCAGTAAACTTTATCGACGGTACGCTGATCAAGCCACTGCTGGTCGGTCATATCGGCGACGGCGCAGCTACTGCGGCGCTTGGTATTCTCGGAACACGCGCACAAAGCATTGCCGGTATTCCACCGATTCTAGCGATTGCGCTTAGTACATCGCTCATTCCGGTGATCTCGGCAGCCTATGCGCGCCGAGAAGAGGATACGCTGAAGCGTCAGATTTCGCTGGCGCTGCGCATTTCGGTATTAACGGGGATTCCAATTGTTCTGATGCTAACGACAGCGGCATATTCGATTAACGGTTTGCTGTTTACGAATACGGAAGGAGCAGGCATTATTGCGCTGCTCACGCTGGGTACGATTTTCCAGATTACGATGATGACAACCAACTCGATGCTGATCGGGATTAACAAGGTCAATCTGTCCATGTTCCATGTGCTCGCTGGGATTGTACTGAAGCTGATTATGAGCGTCGCACTGGCACCGCTGCTAGGCATCTATGGCATTATCGCGGCGACAGGCTTGTGCTTCATCCTCATCACGGTGCTGAATCTGCGTTCGTTGCGTCAGGTGGTACCGTTCTCTGTACTGGGGAATCGCTGGATTGGATTTTTGCTGACAGTGATTATATTGACAGTAGTAGGTCTGCTGCTAAATCAGGGTGGCATTGCGCTGACTGCGTATATGAATCATAGGGTTGCATTTTTCCTCGGTTGTTGTATGGTAGGAATAGCAACGCTGGTTATGTATCCGGTCTTGCTGGTGGTGCTGCGCGTCGTAAGAGCAGAGGAGTTATCCTCGTATCCGGGTCCGCTGCGTAAGCTGCTCGGTCCGCTAATGCGATTGCAGCGCGGCAAAGCATCTTAATTTGATGTTCCAAAAGGAGGAATAGGTCATGCAAATCATCAATACAAGCGAAAGCTTTCATACAACCATTGCTTCACCAGAATTGACGATTGCTGTGTTCAAAGCCGATTGGTGCGGAGACTGCAAGTATATCGATCCATTTATGCCAGAGGTAGAGTCTCACTATGCAGATCGTCTGCGACTGGTGGAAGTAGATGTGGATGG
Source organism: Paenibacillus sp. JQZ6Y-1 (assembly GCF_040719145.1). Classification (NCBI taxonomy): domain Bacteria; kingdom Bacillati; phylum Bacillota; class Bacilli; order Caryophanales; family Paenibacillaceae; genus Paenibacillus; species Paenibacillus kandeliae. The sequence continues at coordinate 222,422 of NZ_JBFDUZ010000003.1, read as the reverse complement.
CGTGGGCGACGTGAGCCAAGAGCAAAATATTATGGGCATCCCAAGCTTTGTAGCTTATGCGAACGGCAAAGAATTGATCCGTTTTGTTAACAAAGCGCGCAAATCCCGTCAAGAAATTGAGCAGTTTTTGGATCGTGCAGTTGAAGTGTACAATACACTGAATGCACAAACTGCCGAATAAAAAGTACTACCAATGCACAAACTGCCGAATAAAAAGTACTACCTTACAGCCTGTTCCCATCTGATGCGGAGCAGGCTGTTTACGTTGGATGTACAGGCAAGATTGATCATTTTTTGTCACAAAGCATACGGTATCTCCGCCCGTCCTTTCGTTATAATAAAAGAGGACTTCACATGAACGTCACTATTAACTAAACAGCGGGTGATTCTTATTATGGCACGTAAGCCACTGATCACGATTCGACAGTTAAAATGGTTGAGCTATATAACCTGTATCGCTATGTTTTTGGCTACAATGGGCGGTTTGGTCGTTACGAAGACCGGCTCTGGAATGGGATGCGGTGCACAATGGCCGCTCTGTCACGGTCAATTTATTCCCGCTTATACGATCGCCTCGTTGATTGAGTACACGCACCGAGCAGTGAGCGGATTTGCTGGTTTGACTGCATTGTTCTCGTTTATCGGATTTATGTTTTTTAACAAAAATCGTGAATTGCGACTGTATGCGCTGCTGACATTTATATTCGTTATTTTGCAGGCAATTATGGGCGCGATGGCGGTTGTCTTTTCCCAATCCTCGGCTGTGATGGCATTGCACTTTGGCTTTGCGATGATCGCTTTCTCCAGTGCGATGCTGATGGCATTCACAGCGCGGCGATTGCATATTCGCCAACAGACACATGATCTGTCCAATCAGCCGCCAGTCAGCAAGGGCTTCCGTAATCTGACTTGGTTTGCTACGATCTTCACGTATATTGTCGTTTACACCGGAGCGTTTGTGACGCATACGGATTCGCGCGGCGGTTGTTCTGGGTTCCCGCTTTGTAACGGAGCAATTGTACCGGAATTGTCTGGTGGTGTAGCTGTTGCCTTCCTGCACCGTGTAGCAGCAGTGGCACTGGTGATCGTTATTGCGATTCTTGGTCATTACGCATATCGTTACCATCCGAACAATCCGGGCATTCGCAAAATGGGTCTGATTGCAGTCCTGTTCATTCTGCTGCAATTTGTCAGCGGTGCAGTCAACATCTTCACCATGAGCGTACCGGAAATCTACTTCTTCGCTACAATGGCGCATACATTATTAATCCAGTTCCTGTTCGGGATTCTGTGTTATATGAGTCTGCGTACATGGCAATTGAGTCGCGGTCCACGCGGTGAGATTGCGCCGGACGCATGGAACAAAGAAACACCAAGCGACAAAGGCGTGCCTGCACCACGTTGATGATATACAAATCATTTGTACCGCAGCACCATTAGCACGAGCTACGAGCTACGAGTTGCATACCAGCTGACAACACCGATCTCATGGTGTTTGTCAGCTGTTTTCATATGAGACAACAATGATTTTATTCCAGCATCGTACACCATTTTGCATCTTCCCATACACCATATAACTGGATGTGAACGGGAAATGGCGGAACTTTCTACCAATATGAATATTTGCTGAAATAGGTGAAAAAAGCGGATTTTGCACTTTACAAAGACTGTGAAGTTCAATATACTGAGTAAAGATTTTCATTCGATGTTTTCATATTTTCTTATCGAGAGTGGTGGAGGGACTGGCCCGATGAAGCCCGGCAACCGATTTTGCGGATGGCAATACGCCTTTTCAAAATGACATGGTGCTAAATCCTACAAGATGACAGCTGTACAGCATATGCACAGTCTGTGATTTTGGCAGATGAGAAGGCAATATCTTACGGATAGAGAGCCCTTTTCTGCAGGAAATGGGCTCTTTTTTGTGTATAAAAAGAACCAGTTGAAAATAGATACGAACGAAATCGCAACATGATTGACAACAGGGAGGAGGACCATACGTTTGATCCGTCTTGAGAACCTAACCAAAGTATACGGAAAAGGCAAGAACCTGAGTCCGGCACTGGATAACCTGAACCTGTCGATCGAAAAGGGTGAAATTTTCGGTGTGATCGGTCATTCCGGTGCAGGCAAAAGTACACTGATCCGATGTATCAATTTGTTGGAGCGTCCAACTTCTGGGCATGTCTGGATTGATGATGTGGATATGACTCGACTAGGCAAGCGGGCATTGCAAACCCGTCGCCGTAAAATTGGCATGATCTTTCAGCATTTCAATCTGCTCTCCTCAGCAACGGTGTATGACAATATCGCCTTCCCGCTGAGACTGGTGAAAACGCCGGAAGCGAAAATCCGCTCTCGTGTGCAGGAGCTGCTGAATCTGGTCGGTCTGGAAGCTCATGCGCGCAAGTATCCAGCGCAGCTGTCTGGTGGACAGAAGCAGCGTGTCGGTATCGCTCGTGCATTGGCAAGCGACCCGGATGTACTTCTGTGTGATGAAGCGACGTCTGCGCTTGATCCGCAGACAACGAACTCAATCCTCAATCTACTGCTGGATATTAATCAGCGCTTTCATCTGACGATTGTGCTCATCACGCATGAAATGAATGTAATTCAGACGATCTGTGACCGTGTTGCCGTCATTCATCAGGGTGGCATTGTGGAGCAGGGTCCTGTTGCGGAAGTGTTCCTGAAGCCGCAGCATGTGGTTACGCGCGACTTCATTACGCGCGAATCGAGCGAGGGTACATTGCTCGATGCTGTGCTGGCAGGTCCACACAGCGCTTCTTCATTGGCTGTGAAAGTCTCGTTCCTTGGAGAGAAGACGTACGATTCGATTTTGTCGCGTGCCGTACGCGCAACCGGTGTAGACTTTGCTATTTTACAAGGAACGATCGGAACGCTAAAAAGTGTGCCGTATGGACAACTGGTTGTACGCTTTGACGGTGAATCGGCTGCAGTGCAGCGAACGCTGGAAACGCTGAAAGCGGAAGGTCTGAATGTGGAGGTGATGGAATCGTGAGCAACTTTGGCGAACTGGACTTTTCACAGATTGACTGGAGCGAATTCGGTACAGCGACGATTGAGACGCTAGAGATGGTCGGAGCATCTGGACTGTTTACTTTGCTGATTGGTCTGCCGCTAGGCGTATTGCTGTTTATGACGGCACGTTCTACATCCGGCTTTTTACGCGGATTGTATACGGTACTGTCGGTTATCGTGAATATTTTGCGTTCCGTACCATTTATTATCCTGATTGTGGCTTTGCTGCCGGTGACGGCCATGATTGTTGGTACATCGATTGGTGTCAAAGGAACGATCCCACCACTTGTTATTGCGGCTGCGCCGTTTTTTGCACGGCTAGTGGAGACTGCGCTGCGTGAAGTGGATCGCGGTGTGATTGAAGCAGCGTATGCGATGGGTGCATCAACTGGGCAAGTTGTCGGTAAAGTACTGCTGCGCGAAGCGATGCCGGGACTGCTGGCTGGTCTGACCGTAACAATCGTCGCACTGGTATCCAATACAGCGATGGCTGGTATGATCGGTGCAGGTGGACTGGGTACACTCGCAATCAACTACGGTTATTACCGTTATGATATGGGCGTTATGCTCGTAGCGGTCGTACTGATGGTTGTCATCGTACAGGCGCTACAAATGCTGGGCGATCGTCTGGTGATTCATTTTTCACGCCGATAAGCAAGTTATCGGGTAGGTATAATGCGTTTATGACACTTTTATCATACTCATACTACATTAGAAAAAGGGGAACATGAACATGAAAAAATGGTTGCTTGCACTTCTTAGCGTAATGCTGATTGCGGTTGTTGCCGCTTGTGGTAACAGCTCTTCCAGCAATAGTAATGAGTCCGCACAATCCGGTGCTTCCGGTAGCTCTTCTGAGCCAGTAACGCTGCGCGTCGGCGCAACTGCTGTACCGCATGCTGAAATCCTGAATCACCTGAAACCAACGCTGGAAGCAGAAGGCGTTAACCTAGATGTTGTTGAATTCACAGACTACATCCAACCAAACGTACAGCTGAATGACGGCAAGCTGGACGCAAACTATTTCCAAACAAAGCCTTACTTGGATGAGCAAAACAAATCCCGTGGTATGGATCTGGTAACGGTACAAGGTGTACACATCGAGCCATTCGGTGGATATTCCAAAAAGTATACGTCGCTTGACCAACTGCCTGACGGTGCAACCATCGCGATCCCGAACGAAGTATCCAACGGTGCGCGTGCACTGATCCTGCTGGCTAATAACGGTCTGATCGAGCTGAAAGACAAAACAAACATCACTTCGACTATCAAAGACATCACATCCAACCCGAAAAACCTGCAATTCAAAGAGCTGGATGCAGCGATGCTGACTCGTCAGCTGGATCAAGTCGATATGGCGATGATCAACATGAACTATGTACTGGAAGCAAAAATCGATCCTAAATCTGCACTGGTGGTGGAAGATAGCAGCGCTCCATATGCCAACTATCTGGTATCCCGTGCAGATAACAAAGATTCCGAAGCAATCCAAAAGCTGGCAAAAGCGCTGACTTCCGATGATACCAAAAAGTTCATTGAAGAACAGTACAAAGGTGCAGTTATCCCTGCATTCTAAGTCATTGCGAACAGATGAACAAATCAAAAAGAGCATTCCGCTTATGACAAGCGGGATGCTCTTTTTATATTCCTCAAGCCGATATCCATCAAGCCACCATTAATCTCTACAGAAATGCACTAAGCATCTGCACATACATACAATTACAATCAAATGCACACCTCAGCAAATTGGGCTTTGACCACCTCTGCCAGTTGCTGTGGCGCAAGCTCCACCTGCATCCCCACCTTACCAGCGCTAACGATGATCGTTTCCAGCGTCTCCGCACGATGATCAATAAAGGTAGGATAGAGCTTTTTCATGCCAACGGGGGAGCAACCACCACGAATATAGCCAGTATGGGCGAGTAGCTCCTTCACAGGCAGCATATCGAGCTTTTTCTCGTTTGCTGCTCGTGCTGCTTGTTTGAGGTCCAGTTCTTCCGCGACAGGAATGACGAAGATATGCAGCCCATGTTTTCCACGGGTGACGAGTGTTTTATGTACGATCTCAGCAGGCTTACCAATTTTTTCGGCTACGGCATTGCCGTGTACTTGACCGTCTTCGGGATCGTATTCGTGTACGTGATACGTGATATGTTCTTTATCTAGAATGCGCATGGCATTCGTTTTGGCTTTGGCTGAACTCATGATCATGTTCCTTTCCTCAGGTTCTATGGAGCACGAATTCCTTGTTTACATGCTTCTTTTTCTAATGTACTGCAAATAGGGTGGAGTTTCAAACCAATCACAGCACGGGTAAGGAATTTGATAGCTAACCTGCTGTATTGTCAGAGATACGAAATGAAATGTACTCACTATTTTGACATTGTAGTAAATAAATCGGTACACTGGACATGAAACGTACGCAAGATCGATTGAAGGAGGCACACGATTGGAACGTAAAACCGCCCTTATTACCGGAAGTGCCAAAGGTCTTGGCAAAATGACGGCGCTCACATTGGCGAGCCAGGGTCATCATATTGCATTGAATTACGTACACAGTCGAGAGGAAGCGGAGCAGCTTCAGCGACAGATTGAACATATGGGCGTGCACTGTATTGCGGTGCAGGCAAATGTATCTAAAGAGCAGGACATTGACCGTTTGGTGGATGAGGTGGAGCAGCAGCTAGGTACAGTCGACATTCTGGTGAACAACGCGGGACCCTTTATCCGTGAACGGCGCTTATTTGCCGACTATGAGCGTTCCGAGATTATGGAGCTGCTACAGGGCAATCTGATCGGCACGATGCTGCTGGATCATCGGGTGCTGTCTGGTATGCGTGAACGTAAGTGGGGGCGTATTATCCACTTTGGCTTTGGTCATGCTGCTGAATCGCGTTCATGGCCACATCGCGCGGTCTATGCAGCAGCTAAAGTCGGCTTGGTGTCCTTTACCAAAACACTTGCTGTAGAGGAAGCATCCAATGGCATCACCGTGAATATGATCTGTCCGGGTGATATACGCGGCGACAACAAGGAAAAGCGGATTGAGGATGTACTCGGGATGAGCGATGGCGAAACCCCGCGTGGACGCCCGGGAAGCGGCGAGGATATCGCCCGTGTCATCTCGTATCTGTGCGAGCAGGATTCTGATTTTATCACAGGCAATATTATGGACATCTCCGGCGGGCTGGACCCGATCCGTCCCTACGTTGGTAAATAATCAGCATAAAAAAGAGACCCTTCCGTAGTGGAAAGGTCTCTTTTGGCTGGTAATCGCCTATACGTTAAGCATGAACAGGAAACAGATTAGAATACCTGTACAACCTCTTCCACACCTTCAACTTCTTCGAAAAGGGCGCGCTCAATACCAGCTTTCAGTGTGATCGTGGAGCTTGGGCAGCTACCGCATGCACCCATCAGCTTCAGTTTGACGATACCGTCTTCAACGTCTACCAGTTCCACGTCACCGCCATCGCGTTGCAGGAACGGACGCAATTTATCCAGCACTTCAAGCACTTCATCATACATTTGTGTTTGTACGCTATTATCACTCATATTGTTCAACTCCTTTCGTAACTACATTATAATATAAAAGTAAACCAATTTCAGCATTTGTACCATTGATTTTTATACTCATTTCAAATTTATTTTAAAATTTGCCTTATTATCCGATACAGAAGAGGCACATCGTGCTAGAATAAAAAGGATGTAGCGCTGCAAAAGATGGCTGATCTGTGCAGTCAATTGCAGGTTTGCAGACCTTTTACTTTTGTTAGAAATGGAGTGGGCTACGCACAAGAATCATGCCAAAAAGCGAGCATCACAGAGCAATACAGATTGGAGTGTTATATATAATGAGACCGATTATCGAATTTTGCCAAAGCAATATGCATAATGGGACGGACATGATCCTGAAGGAGCTGGAAGGCAACCCGGATTATGATGTAGTAGAGTATGGCTGTCTTGGCAACTGCGGACAATGCTACGCTATGCCGTATGCACTGGTCAACGGAGAGATCGTATCAGCGGACGATGCTGATTCCCTATATACTTTAATCAAGGAAAAGATCGCCGAAGCCGATGCGTGGGCGAATCTGGATCTCGATTGACAGATGATCAATAGCGTCATAAAAAAACCTTCTATCCCGTACAAGGAGCAGTAGCTCCAACGTACGGATATAGAAGGTTTTTGTTGTATATTCTATTCTAGTGTAACCGACCTGTATCAGATCGCGATAATAGTATATCCTAGCCGAAATGGTGCTTGGACATCCACAGTACGCCACTTTTCAGCAGGCGAGGAACACGACCGGTAACGGAGCTTTTGCCGCCAAAGCCAAAGCCGGAGCCAAAGCCCGCATGCTTACCAAGTGCACCGAGTGTACCTTTCAGCTTAAGTGGTTGTACTTTTGGTGTTTCGCCTTTCCAACCAGCAACGACGACGTTAGCAATCTGCTCCGCCTGAGACTCTGCTGCTTGTGCGCTGGCTGCGAATGGCAGAGAAGCGCAATCACCGCATACAAATACTTCTGGGCGACCTGGGATGCGGTACAGATCATCCAGAATGACGCGACCAGAGTTATCTTGGTTAACATTCAGTTCATCAATCAGCGGCACGGGACGAATACCGGCAGTCCATACTGTAATATCCGCAGGAATACGCTCGTCGGGTCCGTTATAGACGCAATCTGCTTCGACACGGCTAATATTGATTTTGTTGCGAAGCTCTACATTATGCTCGCGGAACCATGCTTCTACGTATTTGGACATACGTGCTGGTGAAGAGGAGAGTAGACGTTCACCGCGATCCAGGATGCGTACATGCAGATCTTCGCGACTTTCCCGAATCTCCGCAGCGATCTCAATACCACTCAGACCACCACCGACAATATTAACCGTCGATTGTGGAGGCAGATTGTTGATGCGACGATATGTCTCGCGAGTCGCTTCAAAGGTTTGAATCGTGCATGTATATTCATCTGCGCCGGGTACGCCGTGGAAATTGTCAGTACAGCCCAGTGCGATAACCAGCTGATCGTAAGCGAGCGATTCACCATCTTCAAACTGGATACTTTTCTCGTCCAATTGAATGCCGGTCACTTCGCCATAACGAATATTCAGCTTGGGATGAGTTGGATATTTTACGCGCAACTCCATATCGGAGGATGTGCCTGCCGCCAATGCGTAGTATTCGGTTTTCAGCCCTTGAAATGGCATGCGGTCTACCAAAATCAGTTGGGTATCCGCCGGTATTTTCTGATCCAGCAGTTCGTGCAGCAGCGTAATGCCGCCGTAGCCTCCGCCTAGAATGACAAAGTTTTTCATAGTATCTTCTCCCTTATATGCAGTGTGATGGATAGGGAATACAGTGGATTCCCGAATAGCAATGATATAGATGGAAATGATCATGATGTGTACAGGCATCATCCGGCACGATTGAGGATAGAAGAAACCGGGTGAAGCCGATTGGCCTGACTTAGCGCCGTAGGTATGTACGACGGCAGGCGTATAAACAGGCTTTACTTGATGAGCGTACATGTAGGCATGCAGTTCACAAAAGTAAAGCCCGATATAGGTTGAAATGTGGAGCGTGAAGCGAATGAAGGAGCAAACGCGCGGTCATGCCGCGCGTGATCCTATGTCATATGCTCAGTCGTACACTTTGATTTCGTTATAGAAGGTATCCCGCTCAACCGGAATGCGGCCTGCACCTTTGACAAGCCATACCAATTCCTTACGTGTCAGCCCTTCCGGTGTCAGAGCGCCGGCTGCGTGACTAATACGTTCTTTGAGGATAGTGCCGTGTACGTCAGATGCACCGAATGCCAGTGCCATCTGCGTCAGCTGGGTACCGATGTTAATGAAATATGCTTTGATGTGATCGATATTGTCCAGCATTAGACGGCTGATCGCAATCGTTTTGAGATCTTCATACGCGGAGTTGCGGCGCATGATGCTTGCGTTTTTGCTTTTTGGCTGCATAGACAGCGGAATGAATACTTGGAATCCGTTGGTTTCGTCTTGAAGCTCACGGATATGAATCATATGCTGTACACGATCTTCGTAGCTTTCAATGGAGCCGTACAGCATTGTGGTATGCGTACGCATTCCCAGCTCATGCGCCGTACGGTGAACCTCCAGATAACGGTCTACATTGGCTTTGTCGACGCGCATTTTTTTGCGATACTCGTCAGACAGAATCTCGGCACCGCCACCGGTCAGCGATTGCAGACCTGCTTCGCGCAGTTTGATCAGCACTTCGCGTATATTCAAGCCGCTGATCCGAGTGAAGAAATCGATCTCTGCCGCTGTATAGGCTTTGAGCGTAACTTCTGGGAATGCTTCATTCAGGGCTTGAAGGGAATCTACATAATATTGGAACGGTACATTGTTGTTGTGACCGCCGACAATATGGAACTCACGGATGCCCGGATGAATATGCTGCTTCACATAATCGACCATTTCTTGGCCGCTCAGCGTATACGAGCCTTCTTCCCCTTCATCCTTACGGAAGTTACAAAATGCGCAATGTGCTTCGCACACATTGGTAAAGTACAGGCTCATATTTTCGATAAAGTAAACTTTATTGCCATTTTTGCGCTGGTTGGCTTCATTCGCCAGCTGCCCGATGGTCAAAATATCGTCACTTTCATATAAATAGACGCCATCTTCAAGCGTTAAACGCTCACCGGTGCGTACTTTGTGAATGATCTCCGCCATGCGAGTATCCGTATGCGGTGTAATAATGGTGGACATGCTAGATTCCTCCTGTTCTCCTTGACGCTTCTGTCTCTGGTGTCATCATCCGGTAAGACTCCCCTTGTCCTGTCTTACACCAATTTGGCACTATTGAATAATAGTAGAAGTATATCGCTCATCATTTCATCTGCGATTGATGCCAGCATTCGACATCGATAGTTCAGATTTAAAATAATGTCCATTATCCAATATACAATAATATACATAAGAAGTCATCAGCAAAAGACTATATTTGTGAAAAAAGGTACAACGAAAAATAAGGCTAAAAAGAGAATTGTTTATGACGAAAATTCGACATTTGATGTCAGCGTTCACTTATCCATTATAAACCTCTACTGGGACACGGGCAACACAAATGCTTAAAAAATGGGGTATTTTCATACAGGAATATGCCTTGAGACCCTCTCTGCGGAGGAGTATAATGGAAAGGGAAAAGGAGGGAATACAGATGATTATAATCAGTGATGCAGCAGCAACACGCATGAAGGAAATCATGGCTGACCAGGACATTCCCGGCCTGTTTGTTCGCGTAGGCGTCAATGCCGGCGGATGCAGCGGATTTTCGTATGCGATGGGCTTTGACAGCGAGGAATCCGAACAGGATATATATATGACGATTCAGGATATGAAGGTAGTTGTCGATAAGGAAGACCTCAAGTTTCTGAACGGTCTGGAGATCGATTTTGAAGAATCCGGTCTATCTGGCGGTTTCACCATTCATAATCCGAATGCAATTGCGACTTGTGGTTGCGGTTCGTCGTTCCGCACGCGCCAAGAGGACGAAGTATTGGCTCAGCCTTGCGAGGATTGAGTGTATGGCGCATAATCCGTGCGCTGGTATAACAATACTCGGAGTATGTTGGAATTGCGAAAAGCACATAGTACGTACAAAGCACCTGCCTACAGACGTTCATTCTGTAGAGCAGGTGCTTTTTTGTGCTGATATTTTATTTGTAGCTTAGATGCTCATAGGCGAATGTCGATGCTGATCATAGACTAGATAATCCATTATGTACAAACTGAAAATCCGCCAGCCGTCAGCACCCCATCGTGCTGTTGGTGGCAGACTTACTTGTTGACAAAGATTGTCTGGTTACGCTGATAAAAGGTTAAGTCTCCCAGTTCATTTCTCAGTGCTATGTAATCACTGCCGATTCGCTCGATCACACCATGCTCTACACTAAAGCCGGGCTGCCAGGCGTAGATCCGTTCCTGAAACAGGGCGGCGGCGAAGAAATGGACATTGGTGGTTAATTTGCGTTCTGTGCTTTCGTTCATGGGCGCCTCCTAGTTTGTTCATCGGTAACCAATAGAAAAGGAAAAGTAGCAGCATCTCTCGGTTTGCCGGTAGCTATTATCATTGTTAGATAACAGCCCTATCATCTATTGTAAAAGCTATATCCCCCTATGACAAATATTCTGGCTATTCGTCACGAAACGGATACATATTTACTATAGGAGCCGTGCAAACCGAGGTGTTGCACAATAAGCTTTATGCCTGTACTTTGCGCACCGAATACGCTGTGCCGTTGGTCAGATCAAGCGCATTGAGTTGACCGCCATATACCGCGCCGCCGTCGATGCCAATAATCCGGTTCGTGCCGTAATAAATCTCGAAATTGCTATTGTCATGATATAGATAAAACGTGGGCGTATGACCGAATACGATGAATTTGTCACCATCATATCCGTTATGAAACGCTTCGCGAATCCAGATCAGCTCGCGTCTAGAGCATTCCTCTGGTCTTTTGCCGGGTTCAATGCCAGCATGCACACAAATATAATGGGGCGTCTCATAATACAGTCGTAGGGTACGGATAAACGCCAGATGTCGATCCAGCACATCATTATGCAGATCCGGCAAATGAAAATCTTCACCAGACAGCGTAATGAGCTGCTCGCGGGTAAACCCATAGCTTTGCAGCGTAGCCAGTCCGCCATTCACTTTCAGCCAGCGATTCCAATCCGCTTCGCGTCCGCTGGTCAGCGCCGTTAGCATCAGATCCTCATGATTACCAAGTAGGGCAACCGCGCCCTGATCCACCAATTCTATCACGCGCTCCAACGTCTCGCGTGCATCACTGCCCCGATCGACATAATCACCGAGCAAAATAAGCTGATCCTGTGCAGGATCATATTCCGTTAGTTCAAGCAGTTGGTTCAGCAGGTCAACCTCACCGTGAATATCGCTGATAGCAATCATACGCTGTGTCATGGGGATTCCTCCTCTGCATACAATACGGGGATGTACAGGCTCAACCTGTGATGTGAAAATCATACTGAAATAATAAACAATATTTCCGTTTATCATATCATAAATTACCTTAAAATTTTTTTAGAAAGTGTTCACGCGCAGTTCACAAGCCTTTTCTACAATGCCTTTATAGCCGAATACAACTTGGATGACAGCAGCGGCTACAACACAAGGAGGCAACGAACATGAAGAAATGGACCATCGTTTTAGGTACAACAATGGCAATCGCGATGCTGGCAGGATGCAGCACCGGTACGAATACAGCAGCAACCAGCGCGGCAACGACAGCAACAAGCACATCAACAACCGACGGCTCATCCGCAGCCGATCATACTGCTGCATCAACAGACAGTATGCAGAATCAACAAGCAGCCGATCTATTTGGTAAAATCAAATCGGTAGACGGCAATACGATCACATTGTACAAATCCAATATGGATCCATCCGCGATGGGTGGTGGAGGAGGCGGTACACCGCCGCAAGGACAACCGGGCGACGGCGGCGCTTCCCCAGCTGATGGGGGTCAGACGCCACCTGCTGTACCGAATGGCGAGACGCCAACCGCTCCACCGAATGAAGGCACGCAAGCACCAGCCGGACAATCCAGTGAAACTTCGTCTACATCGACTTCGCAGAGTAGTGGCGGTAATGCACAGGGACAAGGTGGCGGACAAAATATGTTCTCTGACGAAACAATCACCATTACTGTCTCCGACAGTACGGAAATCTCCGCCACGACGATGGAGAACAATGAGATGAGCACGACAACCAAATCCGTTTCTGATCTGAAAGAAGGCGACATCATCAGCGTATGGCTGAACGCCAGCGATTCTTCCGCAGCCGACAAGATCCAGTTATCTGCTGGTATGGGTGGAGGCATGCAAGGCGGCGGTATGGGTGGCCGTGGCGGCGCTGGTGGAGCACCGCAAGGCAACGAAGGCGGAGCATCCGCTGACAGCAGCAATTCTGACTCTGCCACCGACAGCAGTGCATCCACAACGTCGGCAGGTTAAGTAAACTGGGCTGGCGATTCATTGATCCTCGTTGATCTTTCTTTTCCGCATCTACTACGGTTAACAGCAACCAACGTACTTGATGACCGAGAAGCGCGTTCTAAGCCGAGAAGCATGTTCTAAGCAAGGATACGAACGAAGATAGAGCAGGATAGCAATGACCAATAGAAGATCACAAAATAGGAATAGAAAAGAACCCGTATCTCTATAACTCAGAGATACGGGTTCTTTGTTGTCGATCACGCTAGCTATATTCTAGCTGCATTCACCTGTACAAGCTGATGCAGACCCGAAGGAATTAAGATTCCGAAGAAGTGGATTCATTTGTTGCTACCGGTGGTGCTGGTGGAGCATCCGGTGGAGTTGGAGCATCTTTACCCGGAACTGGCGGTGCAGGAGGCGCTTCACCATTTGCTGGTGCTTTCGGCTCTTCGCGTACTTCGATGCGAGTAGCTTTTTTGCTGTCACTTGCCAGAACGACGGCGATATGATCACCCACATTCAGATCGGACAAGGACAGTTTCGTTTCGGTGATGCCAGATTTCGGATCGCCACTTACTTTTACAATATACGTCGAGTCGGTTACAGTTACGGTTGAACTGCCGCCATACGTGTCTTTACCTACAGAAGGCAATGGTTGGGCGGGTTTATTCTGTCCATACGTATCACGTTGAACAGAGGTCGAACGGTTAGACGTTTTGCTTGTTTTCACCGATTTGTCTGTTTTTGTAGCTTTGGTCGATTGGTCCGCATTCACCGGTGGAGTTGGTGGTGTCGGTGGCGTTGGTCGTTCTACGGTAATCGAACTGCCACTGATTTTTGTGATGTGACCATCTACACGATTTTCATGTGCTGCTCCATCTGGCAATGCCGGTGGTGCTGGTGGCGTTGGTGCTTCGCCGTTTGCTGGTGCTGGTGGAGGAGCAGGAAGCTCACCAGTTGGTGCTGTTGCGCTATTAGAAGACGAGCTTTTCGCCTGCGTTTGATTTTGCTGTTGAGATCCGGGGCCAAAGCCTGCCGGAGCTTGTTGTACTTGAGCTGCACGTCCGTTGCTACCATTACTGCTTTGTTCATTGGAAGCTGCGGATACGAATGTTGTAGAGACTGTGCCAGCGAGCAATACTGCTGAGAATGCCGATGCGGAGAGTACTTTCCAAGTTGTCTTCATAATTGTTCATTCCTCCTTAATATTGCTGAACATGATGTTTAAAAATATGTTCCAACGCAGTGTACCCAGGCTATATGAACTCTATATGAACAAAAGCTTAAAAATCTCTCATATTCGCTCTTTGACAACACCATTTCATCTTCATAAAGCCTATAGTGATGCGGGTTGTATACATTTTGAACATTAGATTGAATTTTAATAAAAAAATTTAAAAAGAGTGCTGAATTTCGTTTGTAAGACGGATAACAGGAGCTAGACGCAGTGAAATTGCACAAAAAGAACCGCTACCAACGAATAAATCGGTAGCGGTTCTTATTTATAAATAATAGCGATATGACGTATGCGCAATCGTGAATATACCTATGCAGCGACGCTGTCAGGCAGTGGTACCAACGCCGTACGTTCTTGCTGCCAATGGTATAGCCTTGAGGCTGCAAGATAATGATGATTATTTGCTGCTTGTTGTTTTTGCGGTTGTTTTGGTAGCTGTTTGAGCAGGCATGATTTCGATTTTGCTAACTTTGGTTGTACTACCCGATGCTAGCGTAATGAAGACAACGTCACCGGCTTTTAAGGAAGATAGAGATTTTTTCGTTTCTGTTGCTTTGGTGCTGTTCGCTGTACGGGTTACACTAACGACGCTTGTTGCACTGGTTGTAGTCAGTGTAGTTGCGGTAGTGCTAAAGCTCATGCTAGGTGGTTGACCGCCTGCATTGGCTTTGGCTACGCCATCTGCTGGAGCTGTAGGCGCTGTACCGCTTGGTGGAGCTTCGCCAGCTTTTGGAGCTGTAGAGCCTTCCGTACCGCTTGGAATATCCGGTTGAGTGGACGATTTGTAGACAACTAACTTGCCGCTGCTTACTGATTTTACTTTAGCAACGATCGCATTTGTATTAGCGGTTGCTGCTTTGGCAGTGCTAGACTTCGTTGTTGTCGATTTGGTGGTCGTTGCCTTGGTTGTTGTAGCTGCGCTAGCAGTGGAAACGGATGCAGCAGCGGTGCCAGCCAGCAGAGCTGCGGATAATGCGATACCGGATATAACTTTCAGTGCTTTCATTATAGAGTTCCTCCCGAAATGTTAAGGTTAGTGTAAGCCAGGTGACTGTCTTACTGTTACAAAGTATAGGCTGGCTATATGAACTCCCAATGAATAAAGTCTGAAGTTGTATAAATAAGTTCTTAATATTCATTAAGGAATGGATCAGCTGCGCCAAATGAAGAGATTATTTCATCAACTCAACTTCGATGACTTTCTGGCTGCCAGAAGCAAGATGGACAGCAAGCAGATCGCCGACGTTTAGATTGGAGAGGTTTTGTTTGGTTTCCTTGATCACATCGCCGTCTTCGTCATGCAGGACGGTCGTAATTGGTGTCGATTCAGTCAAGGTATAGGTGACGGTTGCTCCGTTGTACGAAGGGCTGTCCCAATCTTCGTCTTTGGAGCGGTAGATGGTGATTTTGTTACCGGTAATCGCTTTGATTTTACCAATAACTAGATCCTGCTCGCTGGCTGTACTCACTTTATTGATAGATGCTGCTTTGACAGCAGGTTTGGTAGGCGCTGGCGCCGGTTGAGTATTTTGGTTCAATTGCTCATCCGGTAGTGGAGCAGGTGCAGCAGCCTCATTATTCATGGGCGTTGGAGCATCCGTGTCTGGTGCTTGCACTTGTGCTGCTTGTTGCGCTGCCCATTGCTCCTCGGTCAGTGCAGCAGGCTTCGCCTGAGCGGTTGTGTTTTGCGCCGTGACGGCAGTTGTTTTATGGATGACGGTAGATGCCGGAGTCGCTGCGCTGGCAGTGCTGAACGAAGCGAATGTACCTCCCAGAATAGCAGTAGACAGGGCAACGCCAGACAACATGTGCAGAGTTTTCGTTTTCATTATAAATTCCTCCTTTGAGTGAGAGCCGTTATAGCTGAATCGCTTGTGATTGGTTCGGCTCTGAGATGAAGTATAGGTGCGTGAAATGAACGACGCGTGAACAGGAGCTAAAATCATTTTCAGCTTTTGTTCATCAATTCAGCACATAAAAGAAGGGAAATACGCACAGCAAACATGCTCCACGCACGATACCTGCGTAGAAGTGTAGACCAGACACCATCATCGAAATGCACAAAAAAACCACCGCTCCCCGCTCATGCAGGAAACAGTGGTTCATGTCGTTCAATCAGCAGTATGCTTGAATATCCCTACCTTATTCGTCCGTTGTTCACTCAGTCTGTTTGAAACATCGTTACATCGCGACTGTACAGGCTTTTCGTTCCGGATTGCAAATTACGCACACGCACATACTTGTTGGTGTAAGCTTCAACATATCCACGCCCGATTTCACAATAGACACCCGCAGCATCTTCTTGCCATACGGTAATTAGACTACCAGACAGCCCTGCTGTAAAAAAATGAATGTCTTCAGTCAGGTTATGTTTTTTGTTCGATTTCATGGAGGAGCCCCTTCCTATATTTAAAACCGCCTGGATGACGGCGGAATTGTTCCGGTAAAGATTATACTCCATGCCCGTTCATCTGGCGATAGCTTTTTATATAAAAACAGAAAAAATCGGAAAATCTTCATGGTATCGGTAAAAAAAGCACCTACAGATAACCGTAGGCGCTTCCTTGTACGATGATAGCAATGATCGCCAGATGAGCGGGATAGAAAGCGCGCCACAACCAGCGCGGCGGCTGTAACCAGCCCAGCCACGAAGGACGTTCAGCAGGCGATTTTGCTGTATGCTGGGCCTGCATCTGCTCGCTGATTGTAATGAGCAATGTGGCAAGTATGCTATACACCTGGATTGAGCTGTTCAGATGACCAAGCACGAACAGAATATCCATGACCAGATGCAGAAGCACCCGCCAGTAGCCCTTTGCATACCGGAAGATGAGAATTAGCAGAATACCATATGCTCCATAATCCGTATGCAGCACTTCAGCGATCCATGCTACGACAAGCGCCAGCAGAATGGATAACGCAACATAGCGCTTGGGAATCCGATCTATCGCGATGATAAGCAGCAGACCGAACAGCAGCGTAAACACAACGTTCAGGTTTTGAATGTTAAAAGCGAACATAAACGGAAACTGTGCCAATACCGCAATGGTTAACAGCCGACTGGCATAGGTGCCTTTGTTGCGGGTGTAGCTGTAGCCGACCACAATAAAGTAGCAGTAAATCGGGAATGCGAGCCGCCCGATTACTCTCAAATAACGCTCATCTGGAAAAAAAGCATATCCTAGATGATCAATCAGCATCGTAATCATTGCGAGCCATTGCAGCATGCCGCACCTCCAAGACGTTCATTCGAGCCGCTAACAATCAGGCGAAATTCATAATGACGCCACGCACGGCAAGCGAAATAACGAGCAGACCGAAGACAACAAAGCCGATACCCGCTGCCTTGCTCGTCTGTTTGAAAAATTTGCGTCCAAGAATGACCATCATACCGCCGATGACAGCTAGTACAAGCGAAATCACCACGCGAAGAATCAGATATACACCAATGCTCAAGCCGTAAACCTCCTTTACAATATAAGCATATGTCCGCATAGCAGACCTCATAAATAGGCAAACACTAGGCAGAAACGAATAATGATCTATTCAGCCCCAAGGCTGCCATTGTATTACGTTTGATTTGAAATAACCCAATTTAAAGCAGTTTGCTTCACTTCTTTATACTATACGACAAAAAACATCGCATTTGCCCTATAAAAGTTGAACAATTAACAACATTGACAGCAAAAAAGCGCCTTTTCCGTGCATCATAACCGATACAGCGGAACAGGCGCTTTGTGCATATGGCAGAAGGTGCATACAATCGAGGAATATGCTTCATTGAAATGATGATATTTCCTTGCGCGATCAGAATGCCACTACAACTCTAATTGATTTGTTTATAGGTAAATCTATTTACAGCTAGCGTAAATTACAGCTTCAAGTTACTGCTATGTCCCGGAGACAGCTTCGCATCAGGATCAACATATACTTTTGCATTGTTGATCGCCGTTGGTGCTTCGCCAAAGCCGACAGCAATCAGCTTCAATTTGCCCGGATATGTCGTAATGTCGCCAGCAGCGAAGATACCTTCAACGTTGGTTTCCATACGGGAGTCAACGACGATGGAGTTTTTATCGATCTCGATTCCCCATTCCGCGATTGGACCGAGGGAGGAGAGGAATCCAAAGTTAACGATCACATCGTCCACTTCGATTTCTTGCGTTTCTTTCGTTTTTACATGAGAAAGGGTAACGCGCTCAATTTGTTCTTCGCCATGCAGCTCGATGATTTCCGTTGGCGTGATTACTTTCACACCCGAAGCCATCAGATTCTCTACACTGTGCTCATGAGCGCGGAACTTGTCGCGGCGGTGAATCAGTGTGACTTCGGCTGCGATAGGCTCCAGCATCAGTGCCCAGTCGACTGCGGAATCGCCGCCGCCGCTGATCAGCACTTTACGTCCAGCGAAACGGCTCAGATCGCTGATAAAGTAGTGCAGATTTTGCTTTTCAAATTTGTCCGCGCCTTCCAGCTCCAGACGACGTGGTTCGAATGCGCCAACGCCAGCAGTAATGATCACTGCTTTGCTCTCGTGGGTGCCTTTATCGGTAGTCACGACAAAGTGACGATCCCCTTTTTTCTCCACGCTGATTACTTTTTCCTCCAGTCGGATATCAGCGTCGAACAGGTTCATCTGCTGTTGCAGGTTGTTAACCAGCTCTTGCGCTGTCACTTTCGGGAAACCGGCGACATCATAAATGTATTTTTCAGGATAAAGGGCAGCCAGCTGTCCGCCCAATTGTGGCATACTTTCGATCAATTTCACGGATGCCTGACGCATACCGCCATAAAATGCGGCAAACATGCCCGCAGGACCTCCGCCAATAATAATAATATCAGTACGTTCTCCGGTGGTTGTAGATGTCACCGTGTACACCTCCATAAGGGTTAAATGATTGCGGCTTGTAAGCAGCGCATAATGCAATAATGTTCTGTATATATAGGATTGCGGATGACGAACTAACAGCGATTCATCCGGTCAACACCAGTCTATTCATTATAAGTCGAGTGAGAACGATTTTCAAAGGAAAAGAAAAGGTACTAATTACAGGTGGTGGATCATAGAGAGGTATACCACTTCCTACATACGAAGTATGGATCGGCACAAATATCGAGATAGAGTGGAGTAGAGAAATGCCGCTTCTACCGCATAACAAACGAATAAACGTCCATTTGACGACGGAAAAAGAATAAAACGTGAAAATTGCAGATAAAGTCAATTTAACTCTTGATCTTTTGTCTGAAAATCGCTATCATTTCAGTTGTGTCGATATTGGTTTGTGACAGAAAACGAACATTTTTTTGAAAAAAGTCAAAATTTTTTTGAAAAAAGAAGCAATAAAGGTTACAATGTTATGTGAGATATAACATAGTACTTTTATTGAAACGCGTATCTCTGCATACTGTTGTGTATATTTTCACAATTATACAATCGTTGCAGGAAAGCTCGTTCACCCGGAATACAGCCCATACTTTGCTGATTTCCGGTATTTTTGCAAACCGGTATCGGAAGTATGGTTAATAATGAGTAGATTATTTTCAATTACCTATAATCGAACAAATCTGGAAGGGGAAAACTGACATGAGTAGCATTCCAAAAATCGTCATTCTGGGCGCTGGTTACGGCGGTCTGATGACAGCACAACGTCTTCAAAAAGAACTGAACTATAATGAGGCTGACGTGACACTGGTTAACCGTCACGACTATCATTACTTCACTACGCATCTGCATATGCCTGCTGCAGGTACCGATGCAGAGGAGAACGCACAAGTAGCAATCTCCAAACTGGTTGACGAATTCAAAGTTGATCTGGTTAAATCCAACATCAAACAAATCCTGCCACAAGAGAAAAAGGTTGTTCTGGAAGACGGTACACTGTCTTACGACTACCTCGTTATCTCCCTGGGCGGCGAGCCGGAAACATTTGGTATTCCGGGCATGATGGAAAATGCGATGATGATTCGCAGCATCAACTCCATCCGTAAAATCCGTGAGCACATCGAAGGTCAATTCGTAGCTTACAAACAAGATCAAAAACCAGAGCGTCTGAGCTTTGTTGTCGGCGGTGCCGGCTTCACAGGTATCGAGTTCGTAGCCGAGCTTGCTGATCGTGTCCCTGAACTGTGCCGCAAGCACGGTATTGATCGTTCCCTCGTTAAAATCTACAACGTGGAAGCAGCTCCAACTGCACTGCCAGGCTTCGATCCAGAGCTGGTTGAGTATGCAATGAACGTTCTGAAAAACAAAGGCGTTACTTTCAAAATCGGTATTGCGATCAAAGAATGTCAGCCTGACGGCGTAGTCGTTGGCGACGATCTGGAAAAAATCCCTGCCAACACTGTTGTATGGACAGGTGGTATCCGTGGTAACCGTATCGTAGAAGAAGCTGGCTTTGAGAACATGCGTGGTCGCGTCAAAATCGACGAGTACCTGCATGCACCAGGTCATGACGACATCTACATCATCGGCGACAGCGCCTTGATGTTCAACCCAGAAGGTCGTCCGTACCCTCCAACTGCACAAATCGCTATGCAACAAGGTCCAGTAGTTGCACAAAATATCGTAGCTTCGATCCGTGGTCAACAGCCGAAGAAATTCGTCTTCCACAACAAAGGTACTGTAGCTTCCCTGGGTAAAGGCGAAGCAGTAGGTATCGTAGGCGACCGCAAGCTGAAAGGCTTCGTAGCTGCACAACTGAAAAAAGTAATCGATATTCGCTGGCTGTTCATCATCGGCGGCGTATCGCTGGCACTGAAAAAAGGTAAATTCTTCTAAGATGCGACATTGCAGCGTTCAGGTGCGCGGTCTACTCACACGCGAGGAGTTGGACCGATATAACGGTTTAATGGAAGTCGGCGGCTTTCTGGAGGATCAGAGCAAGTATGATCTTGCTTATATCATCCAGCAGGAAGTGGATATTCTCATTCTGCCAGCCATCGAACGGCTCAAGGACAAAAGCCGTACCCGTGATCGGGAGGAACAGGATTATCTGGCTTCCCGACAGGACGGCTCTGCCCTAGATGCTGACTGAATATCGTGCACGACGCAATCAACAATAGCTTGCTTCAAGTAATTGTTGATACCAGCAAAGCTCCATCTGAAATGAATATAGCGGATGATACAAAAAAGCAGGTTTTCCATTATCGGAAAACCTGCTTTTTGCTGTTCTATATGATAATTATGGCTTAGCGTTAAGCCGAGCGGCGGAAGAAGCCGTCTTTTTTACCTTTAGGTGTCTCGTTGCTTTCTGTTTTGTCGGAAGGTGCAGCATTTGATGCTGGAGTCGCATCGTCTGTGCTTTCCACTTTGAATTGTCCAATCTCTTGCAGCAGCAGGTCGGCGCTTTCGGTCAGATTGCGGGACGATGTAGAGATGCTAGAAATGGATTGTGTTTGCTCCAATGTGGACGAAGCTGCTTCTTCGGTTGCAGCTGCACTTTCTTCGGCAACAGCGGCGAGACCTGTAATTACATCGGAGACGCGAGCGGCGCCGGACTGTACATCGTTCACACCGGACAACACGAGCGTGATGCGAGAGATAATGCCGTCTACCGATTCGCGAATTTCGTCAAAGGAAGCTTTGGTTTCGTTCATCGAGCCAAGCTGCTGTGTATTGGTGTCGCGGAAAATACCCAGCACCTCGGTACTTTGTTTGCCTGCTTCTTGCAGCTCGCCCAGCAGACGATTGATGTCTTCGGCGGAACCAGCAGCTTGTTCAGCTAGCTTTTGCACTTCGCTAGCAACGACAGCAAAGCCGCGTCCATGTTCACCAGCACGTGCTGCTTCAATAGAAGCATTCAGCGACAGCAGATTTGTTTGGCTGCTGATTTCACGGATAACTTGTGTGATTTTGGCGATCTCATCCAGCTTGTGCAGCAATAGCGTATTGGACGATTCGACGCGTCCCGTCGCTTCTTGACTCGCTTGCGACAAGGAGGACTGACGGGCAATGGCATCTGTACCGCGTGTCATAGCTTCGTTGACACTGCCGATCATGCTGGCAGCTTGTTCGGCATGACCCGATACTTTATCCAACGAGGATGTCATATCGCCAACCATTTCTGCACCGCTTTGGATTGATTCTGCTTGTTCATTGGCGCCACGGGCAATTTCTTCGATAACGGTAGAGATTTGTTGCGCAATATCCCCGGAATTGGCAGCATTGCGGTGCATTTGCTGGGAAGCGTCGTTCACGCTGTCTGCCGAACCAGAAACGGTACGGATCAAGCCGCGCAGGGAGGTAGACATCGTATTGAATGCGGTGCCGAGCTGGGCGATTTCGTCTTTGCCTTTGACGGTAACCTGTCTGGTCAGATCGCCTTCCGCCATTTTTTGTGCATTTTCTTTGAGTTTGATGAGTGGTTTTACGATGCGAGTTGCACTAATCACAGCAAGTGCGACGAGGATGATAGTAAGTGCAATCAGCACAAGCGCGATATTATTGCGTAATTTTACATATTCAGCAAACGCGTATTTTTCGGAAATGGAAGTCGCAATGACCCAGCCAGTGTCAGGTAGCTTTTGGAAGTACATCAGCTGTGGATCACCATTATAGCTGTATGTCACATTGCCAGCATCGCTTGCTAACAGTGTGGCAGCGATGGATTTATAGTCTGCTTGTTCAGACAACGGTTTGTTGACAAAATCTGCATTTGGGTAGGACAATACGGTCCCTTTGCCATCGAGCAGGAAGCTGAAGCCACCCGGTGTTTTGATAGAGTTGATATAGTCGGTAATGGTGGAGAGGTACATATCGGCAGCCAGAATACCGGCAAAGTCGCCATTGGCATCTTTCATTGGCATAGTCATGGGTACGGAGTATTTGTTACTGCTCATATCGAGATATGGATCATTAACTGCAAGCTTACCAGCAGCTTTGCCGTTGATATACCAAGGACGTGTGCGAAGGTCGTAACCAGCTTCTGGTACCCAGCCGCTTCCATCTACAAGCTTATTATTGCTCAGACCGAGATACATATCGGAGATATTACCGTTATTATATTCATTTTTGTAAACGGATAATTGTTTGACAGTAACTTGATCGAGTGGAATATTATCTTGAATGTAGCTACCCATCGTTTCTAATATTTTTCGATTGGTATTAACCCATCCTTGGGTTTGACTGACGGCGCTTTGAACAGTGTTTTGTAATTCATTGTGAACGGACTCTGTAGCTTCGCCCTTGATCGCATATAACGCAATTCCCCCCACAGGTACAGCGATCAGCACGACGGCAGATACGACAAGCAAAATCAATTTGAATTTCAATGACATAAGCGTTCCCCTCTTTTCACGGTCATCTAGTTTTGCTGACGTTCTGTCTGAGAAAGTCGATGTAAATCAGCTTGTTGTTTATATCGTCTGCTGCTCTCTGAAAGATTACCTTTTTCGACAAAAATTTCTATAAAATCAATGTTTCAGTCTCCTATTTTGTAAAAATATAGTAAATCATAGGATATAAACGAGAATGATAGGTAGTATCGCTTACTATTTTGCATGATTATGTAATATTACAATAATATACACTACAAAAAATGCCTTATCGTTTTTCCGTCGATGGAAAGGAACGATAAGGCATCGAAATTGCTATACAGAAGTAAGGATTACAGCTTGAGCATGTCGTCGAATTTCTGACTATTCAGCAGGCTACCAACATAAAAGGCGCCAAATTCGCCAAAGCGTGCGCTGGCTTCATCAAAGCGCATTTCGTAGACCAGCTTTTTGAATTGCAGAGCATCGTCGGAGAACAAGGTAACGCCCCATTCCCAGTCATCCAAACCGACCGAGCCGGTAATGATTTGTTTTACTTTGCCAGCGTAACTGCGTCCGATCAGACCATGGCTACGAATCATCTCACGGCGTTCTTCCATTGGAAGCATGTACCAGTTGTCGCCCAGATTGCGCGTTTTGTTCATCGGATAGAAGCAAATATAGCGTGAGCCGGGTAGTGCCGGTTTCAGACGGGCAACGACGTGCGGATTCTGCATCGGATCTTCGTCGCTATTGCCAGCCATATAGCTGCTCAATTCGACCACGCTCACGTAGGAATATGCTTTTTGCGTAAACTTGGCGAAGGCTGTTTTGTTAAATTCCGTTTCGATCTCATTCAGCTCTTCCAGCGTCTCGCGCAGGTGCATAAAGACAAAGTCCGCTTTTTGACCGACAATGCTATAGGTCGCAGTGCTACCGGTGCCTGCTTCACTAATGCTATTCCACTGATCCAGCAGCACATTCAGGTCTTCCAACGCGCCAGCGCGCTCTTCGTCATCTGTCGCTTTCCATGCTGTCCAGTCGATGGTACGGAAATCATGCAAGGCATACCAGCCTTCCAATGTAGCTACAGCTTCATTCATATGATAATTCACTCCTGTAATGGTTGATAAAATACATTTATTTCGGATCGCCTGTCTACTACGACTTAGGTAAAAGGCAAGCAGAGAGACAGACGAAGCATGCAAAATCTAACCACTCCATTGTACCGCAAGCACATGGACAGGGCAATTGACTTCACAGTCTGTTCATGCTTGTTTCATTGTCTACAAAAGAAACGTTGTAGATGAGAATATGCTGTTCAGCTTAACGTCGCGGTGATTGTAAGGAAACGCAAATACCGGATCAACACAAAAAAACAGGCGATCTGGCGTATGTCGGCAAACGATGGATATTCAGCCCGAGCGACGATGATTTTGTCGCGAATTTGAACTTCTTTTTGCCGCCTGCGCGATTGGTTTTGTGGTAGAATGAAATTCCGCATTATGAAGCGCAAATAGAAGGGGGGCGGACTATGCGCATCAAGAATTTACTACATTTTACTGAAAATCATCGTTACTGCGTATACCGGGAATTCGGCTTGAGCAGTCTGGACGAACGGATGCTGAATCTGGTGTACCAGCCGCTGACTGGCGCTTTTGCCATCAGTTTGTATCGGTTGCTGTGTGAGCAGGTCGATGCTCGTCGAGTCGGATATTCCGCAGCTGAGCAGCAGCGCGGACTGTTTCTGACGCTTGGCTTGGAGCCAGGAGAGCGGGGACGCAAGCAGCTGATGGAGCAGGCTTCGCTACTAGAAGCGGTCGGTCTGTTGCAAACGAGCCGTGTGTATTTTCCAGAGCAGGATGATTATATATATGAATACGAGCTTCAACCGCCGCTATCACCGGGCGAGTTCTTCCGAACCCAGCATCTGACCTTGCTGCTGCGGGACAAAATCGGCAAATTTGCTGTGCTGTCGCTGCGGGAACAGTTTTTTGCACCACAGCCGGAAGGATGGGAGCATCCATCATTGCAGCGGGAAAATATCTCGCAGCCGTTTTACGATATTTTCGAATTGAATACGCATGTGATCGACTACGAGCTGGAGCAGGCACTGACTGAAGTGACCGCACAGCCGCGCAGTCGTCAGCATAAAGTAAGCGAGGAAGATCTGATCAACTATGCGGATATTATCCGTTACTTCCCGCGTGGCTCCCGCAATCGAGCGCAGGTGGAGCAATTACGTTTCCAACCGGAGCAGATGAATGTACTGAGCTATATCGCCTACAAATTCAAGCTGGATATTCAAGACATCTGTCGTATGTTGGATGAGGATGGGGTATTTACTTCCGCTGGGGAGCTTGCTGAGGAAGAAATCCAGCGCCGCGCCAATCTGCAATTTCGACAAGGCAAAAAGCGTACCGAGGAACGACAGATTTATGAAGCGAAGGTCGTTTCGCTGCGCAAACAGCAGGAAGCCGAGCAGGCTGCCGAGACCGCCGAAAAGCCAGAGCAGACACAGGAGTTGCCAGTCGAGTACGCGGTAGAGATGGAATACTATCTGGAGGTACCGCGCCAGTTTACTGGCAAATGCGATATCCACCAGTACAATATGATGCTACGCAATCATCCGTACACAAGAGTGCTGGAAATGTTCTATCCCGGCAGTGTACCGAACAGCATTCACGATATATTTGAACATATCGATATTAATTACAAACTGCCTGAAGAAGTGATGAATGTACTCATTCACTATCTGCTGGCAATCAAAATGTCGCAGCCCGGCGAGCGCCTAAGCAGCAAATTCGTCGACTGGATCGTGACCAATATGCTCAACCAGCAGGTCGACACATACGAAAAAGCCGTCCGCTACGTACGCGAACAGCAAAAGCTCGACGTTCAGCTTAGTGATCCTGCACGCGGACGTGCAGCTGCTGCCGGTGGCAAACGCGCACCCGGTCGCACCTACAACCGCAACGCCCGTCCCAAACCGGAAATCCCAATCGTCGAAAATACCAAAGGCCAACCATCCGGCATTTCCGAAGAGGAACTCGCCGAAGTTATGCGCCTAGCCGAACAAATGCAATCCGGCAAAAACGGAAGCTAAACTCCCACAAGCAGGCCGCACCAGCCTCCAATCTCAGGCTGCCGCAGCCTGCTTGTGCCCATTTTGCCACCAAATAAAACAATAGCCCATCCCACAAAAGAACAGTACAATAAAAGAACGGGAAAAGAGCAACACCCGTTCGATATTTTGAAAATATTCCGTCTGATCAGGAAAGTCATACCCAATATTACACCAGTTCCAATGGCTTCTAACAGCTTCTAAGTAGCCTACAAATGGCTTTACTTTATGAAGTAGAATAACCATGCCCAACCTAGATACAGACATTCACAAAGAACCACCCAGCATCAATCGCCCTTTTCATACTACTCCCCACAAGTGGGGATTGCTTTACACCTTACAAGCACCCAAATAAACGCTTTGCACGGAGCGAAGGAAAGGGAATGAAGGCAAAGGACGACTTTGGAGCGCGGGAATCTACAAGTAAATCCCATTCCGTAGATTCCCGCGGCTCCACCGGAGTCCGTGCCTTCATCCCTTTCCGAAGCGCTGTTCCTCAACAGCACTCATCTCCACCCGCTTCCAAACAATGCAAAGTAAAACACACCAAAACCATTACATTTGAAGGGAGCCAACCACCATGGAATCCATCGGTGATCTGCTGCGGCAGATGAAAAATTCTCGTTTTCGGGAACAATCGAATAAAATTGCCGCACAGCTGCTCGGCGACCCGCTGGTACTGGAACTGCGAAGCAAGCACCCAGATCTGACCGATCAGGAGCTGCTGACCAATTTAAGTAAACTGTATCAATAC
Organism: Paenibacillus sp. JQZ6Y-1; assembly: GCF_040719145.1. Classification (NCBI taxonomy): domain Bacteria; kingdom Bacillati; phylum Bacillota; class Bacilli; order Caryophanales; family Paenibacillaceae; genus Paenibacillus; species Paenibacillus kandeliae. Next base: position 195,005 of record NZ_JBFDUZ010000003.1, on the reverse strand, counting down.
GTCGGGGATCGGCGTCATTGCGATAATTGCCCCGGACTGGATAAATGCCCGAATGATTTTCAGGGACATTATACAAATCTGGTTGTGCAGCCATCCGAGAATGGAGCGCGTCTGCATGAACGCAAAACGCCCTGCCAGAAGCAGCTTGTGCATCAGCACGAACTTCAAGTACGCGAGCGCATTCGCAGCTTTTATGTGGATGATCGTGCACTGAATGAAGGCTATAACGCTGTCGAGATCGTATCCAAGGATATGGAGCGCGTACCGGCGGTGAAGCAAATTTTTAATTATATTAATGGAGTCAAACAAAACGGTCTGACTGACAAAGGGCTGTATCTGGTCGGGCACTTTGGTACAGGCAAAACCTTTTTGATGTCGTATATGCTGCATGAGCTGGCAAAAGTCGGTTATACCGGCGTGATTGTATATATGCCTGAATTTGTGGAAGATTTGAAATTCATGATGCAGGATAACAATCGACTGAAGGAAACGATTGAGATGATGAAAAATACGGATCTGCTCATCTTTGATGATATTGGCGCAGAGAATCTCAATCCGTGGGCGCGCGACCATGTACTCGGCGCGATTCTCAACTATCGGATGGAGCGAAAGCCGACCTTTTATACCTCGAATTATTCGCTGGAGGCATTGCTACAGCATCTCAGCTTTACGAATAAAGACGGCGAGGAACGATATAAAGGGGAGCGTCTGTTGAATCGGATTGCGCCTTTTGTGGAAGTGGTTAGTGTGAGCGGCGACAATAAGCGCGGCAATATGGACACGTTTTAATCCAAAAGCTGGATTATGATTTTCTGATGAAGAAGATTCCTTTTTTGTGCGAAACGATTATAATAAAAAAAGACATCTTTTATAACATAGTTTCAAATTGGATATAACTTACTAAAATAAAGTTATATATTAAAAATTCGTATTTATTGTTTCGGAATGCGGTTTTCTGTGTTATAATAGTGTTGTAATGACAGCATTCGTTGTTTAAATAAGTAATATTTCAAATAAATGTATTCATGAGGAGGATTTTTCCATGGCAATCGTTAATGTATCTGATCAAACGTTCTCAAACGAAGTGGAAGGACAAGGCACAGTACTGGTAGACTTCTGGGCACCGTGGTGCGGACCTTGTAAAATGCTAGCTCCAATTCTGGATGAGCTGTCCACTGAACTTGGCGACAACGTAAAAATCGCTAAAGTCAATGTTGACGAAAACCCTGAATCGGCTTCCCGTTTCGGCGTAATGAGTATCCCAACAATGATCTTCTTCAAAGACGGTCAACCAGTTGATAAAGTGGTAGGTCTGAACTCCAAAGACTCCCTGAAATCGATCCTGGCAAAACACCAATAATTCGCATCTCATTCTTGAATGTCATGCAATATGATACGGCAACTGTCCATCTGGGCGGTTGCCGTATTTTTGTCGTGTGGGCGTCATTGTTGTTTGCTGTATGCCTTTATCCTTCATCATGGAATGGGTGGATTGGATAGATAGGGATGGATTACTGAGAGTCTATTGTTTTATAATAGAATAGAACATATGTTGCTATATCAAAGTAGATCAGTGCTATAAAGCATGTGAGAATGTTGATGTATAGGATAGAAATGGTCAAGAAGAGGATATAGCATATGTATCCGCAAGCGCGCGGCAAGTACGCCGGATGCGGTTAATAGGTAGTAGTCATCATTTTGGCGATTGCTGTTCTTTATAGTGCTATATGGAACAAGCTATCTACCCGAACGAACGATGATAACGGTAATTCCGATACAACAGAGAAGCAGGTCGATGCGAGGGGAGTTACCTTCTTTTATAGACAGGTGAGGTTCTTCGGCAGAATCGGCAATCTGCGTACAGAGACAGAAAGGAGCAGTCTATGGATTCGCACTACGAAACAATTCAGGAACAGGAGCATGCGATGGATAACATTCGCAATAAGCTTGCACTGCTGCCTGATCTGCCGGGCTGTTACCTGATGAAAAACCGGGAAGGCACGATCATTTACGTCGGTAAGGCGAAAATTCTCAAAAACCGTGTCCGCTCTTATTTCACAGGCAGTCATGACGGCAAAACACAGCGTTTGGTCGCGGATATTCGCGATTTTGAATACATTGTTACTGGTAGTAATATGGAAGCACTTATTTTGGAGTGTAACCTGATCAAAACGCATCAGCCCAAATATAATGTTCTGCTCAAGGACGATAAAACCTTTCCATATATCAAGATTACGAATGAAGCTCATCCACGGCTGGAAGTGACGCGCCGAGTGCTGAAGGATAAGGCAAAATATTTTGGACCGTATCCGAATGCGTTTGCCGCGCAGCAGACGAAAAAGCTACTGGATCGGATGTACCCGCTGCGTAAATGCAAAGTAATGCCGAAGGAAGTTTGTTTGTATTATCATATGGGGCAATGTCTGGCGCCTTGCGAATATGAAGTGCCAGAGAAATCCTATGAGGATATTCGTCAGGAGATTACACGTTTTCTGAGCGGTGGTCATGAAGAGATTAAGAAGGATTTGCAGCGCAAAATGGAAGAAGCGGCGGAGGATTTATATTTTGAACGTGCGAAGGAATTGCGCGATCAGATTCGCCATATTGATGCGTTGATGGAAAAGCAAAAAATCACGATGGCAGATGCCAAAGACCGCGATGTGTTTGGCTTTGCTGTGGATAAAGGTTGGATGTGCGTGCAAATTCTGTACGTGCGTCAAGGCAAAATGATCGAGCGTCATGCGTCGGTCTTTCCTTTTTACGGCGAGCCATACAATGACTTTATGTCGTATGTGACTCAGTATTATAGTGATAATCCGGCAATGCCGCAGGAAATTATGCTGCCCGCAGAGGAATTATTTGTCGATCTGAACAGAGCGGATGATGTGGCGTTGGATGCTGCTGAACAGCAAGGGTTACATGATGTTGATGTCGACCGTAACGACGTAGCGACTGGCTTCAATGATGTAACGGAACGTGTCGCAGAGCAGGGTGAGGCATATGCGATACAATCGGCTGCACAGCAGGCTGAGGAAGCACAGCAGCATGACGAAGCTACGCCGGAAGATTCGGACAGCTCATCTGCCAATCCAAACCAGACATCATGGCTGCGTATTGATGCGCAAGAATTGGCTGCTGAGGATGCTGATGAAGAAAGCGCTGAGCAGACTGCCTTTGAAGCGGCAGCGGCTTCTTATACAGGTACAGAAGACAACGTGAACGCTTCTTCGGTTTCTAACGAAGCAGCAATTCAAGCGCCGGATGGATCGGATGAAGCTGGTGCTGTCGAAGGCGAAGCTGCTAATCGTGGCAAGGATTCTATGGATGCAATTAGCAGTGCGGCATTATTACAGCAATGGCTGAGTGTGAAGGTGCTGATCCCACGCCGTGGTTTGAAAAAGCAGATGATTACGATGGCGCAGGACAATGCCCGCGTTTCGCTTGACGAGAAGTTCCGTTTGATTGAACGCGATGAGGAACGTACCTCCAAGGCTGCCGAAAATCTCGGTCAAGCGATCGGTTTGGAGAATCTGCACCGGGTTGAAGCGTTTGATAACTCCAATATTCAGGGGACTAATCCCGTATCAGCGATGGTCGTATTTGTAGATGGTAAGCCTGCGCGCAAAGAATATCGCAAATACAAAGTACGCACGGTAGAAGGCTCCGATGACTATGGCACGATGCGTGAAGTCATTCGCCGCCGATATGAGCGTGTGCTCAAGGAAAATCTGGAGATGCCTGATCTGATCGTAGTCGATGGTGGGAAAGGTCAGATTTCATCGGCGATTGATGTACTGCAAAATGAGCTGGGCTTGTTTATTCCGGTATGCGGTCTGGTCAAAGATGCGAAGCACCGTACCGCGCAACTGATGATTGGCGATCCACCGGAAGCGGTTAAGCTGGCACGCGATAGTCAGGAATTTTACCTATTGCAGCGGATTCAGGACGAGGTTCACCGATTCGCGATTACATTCCACCGTGAGCAGCGCGCCAAGTCAATGGTCGTCTCGCAGCTGGATAGTATTCCGGGCATCGGGGAGAAGCGGCGTAAGCAGCTGCTCAAGCATTTTGGCTCGGTGAAAAAAATTCGTGAGGCGAGCATTGAAGATTTCCGCCCGCTGTCGATTGGCGATAAGCTGGCGCGCACGATTTTGGATGCGTTGAAGGAAGAATAGGAATAGCATGAAATGTGCTAGTTGAATGGACTATAAGAATGACACGAAGAATGAGCAAGGTAAGTGGAATTGTATAGTTGTAATGCTAGCGAATCCATAAGAAAAAGCCCCGACCGTTACAGGTCAGGGCTTTTCTTATATTATTCTATTTACGAATGGATGTTTCGTTTGAATGGGTGATGCAGGACACTTTAACTAAGATTCGAGATTCAAGGTTTACGATAAGGATCGTCGTCTTTGTCCAGTGGATCAGAGTCGTTCCGTTGTGTAGTAGAGTCATCCTGCTCCGATGGCTTGGTTGTGCTTTCGTTCTCTGTAGGCGTAACTGGCTTTTGCAGATTAGGTGTATAAGGCTCTACAGGCGGTTGCATAGGCGTCGATGGAGACTCGGCTTGCACAGATGGTTCTGTTGGTTGTTGCGGTACTGCTGGTGTTCCCTGTTGAATAGAATGCCCGTCATATGGTGTCTGTGATGACTGCTGTTCCGATTGTTGCGGATGAGACGGCTGTGATTGACCTTGCTGCGGTTCCTCGTACATACGGAAGCGCTGCGGGTCGTTAGGCACATTGCTCGGTGGTGGTAGATCTGGACGATAGTATGGTTGTTCGCCTTCCGGTACAGCACCCGGGAATGGAGCATACGGCTGCTGCGGTGGTGTGTACGGTGGATACGCGTTATCTACGCCCTTGTTGCGCGCATACAGATAGATCAGATAAGCGATAATCGCTGGCATGATGATATAGAAAATACCGAACGCAACATTGCTGGCTCCGCCAGTCAGCATCAGACTGAACGACATCAGAATCGTATCGAACATCACGTGAGCGAAGACAGCAGCGATAAAGCCATAGCGCAGGAATACAAGGCTGAACAGCAGACCGATGATCAGCAGCTCAATCGGACGTGAATATACGGGATAGATCGGATACAGCGTATGACCGAGCGCCCAGATTATGGAGGTCAGTGCAGACGCGACAAATGTATTGCGCAGCAGCTTTTTCAGCATGCCGATCCCGAATAGGCGGTAGACGCCCTCTTCACCGATACCTGCCATCCAAGCGAGTAACGGCAGTAGAACTGGAATCACCATATTGTACGGTGAGCTGGAATCGTCACTGGAAGAGAAGACGCCGAGCGAATTTTCCAGTAGCAGATAGATAACTGATTGCACGCCCAGCAGGATGATGGCAAACAGATAACCAATCGCTGCGCTGTGTAGTACGTATTTGCCATAGCCCTTTTCATGTAGACGCGGCCACATATTCATACCGCGCTCGCGCCACAAGGCATCTCCGCCCACGAGTGAGAAGTATAGCAGCACTGCCATCAGCACGTTTAGCACCAGTTGCAGCGCGACCATAACGAGCAATATCACTTCGCCATACGAGTTGCCGCCATACAGGCGTTCCAGATACGGCCACATGTTGACGACGCTAATAATGGATACGGCAAAATAGATAATACTAAGCAGAATCCCTCTTTTAAAAGAAGTATGGCGGCGCTTGATCGAAGCGAATACGATGGCAAGTACGCCGAGTACAAGTGTGAAGAAGCCGTAACCACCAATCGTCAACCAAATCGCTAGATTGGTCTGGGATTTGATATAGCTAGTATAGGATGAAGGTGGTGTTAGCACAGGCTCCAATGAAGCAACTTGATTCTCGTCAAATGCCAGCTTCAGATGCAGCTGAGCTTCGCCGATGCTGGCGCCGTCCACGATATAATCAAGACCCGGCTGATCTTCGGTGCTTTGCAATTTCAGCTTGGAAGGATCATAGCCGAGCGTCAGCAGTAGTGGATGTGCCAGTTCTTCTTTTTCCGAAAGCGTGAGCGATCCGTCGTTGTTGGATGGAGAATCAGTAGTCAAATCAGTCAGCGACTTCGACATTTGACCGATCTTGAAACCAACCACATTGCCCGTGTTCATATGTACATCAATATCTACAGAATGTTGGGGATTGCTGTAATGTACGCGGAATACATCATAGGGAGCGAGCTTTTCTACGGATTTGCTGTAGTCACTGCCCAGCTTCTCGCGCGCGATATAACCGCTTAGTTCTGGATTGGTCACATAGGTAACGCTAGGCGTACCGAGATTGCTGCGTTCCTGCTCACTGAGGGGCAGACTGGATTGGAACGTTTCCGCCTTTTGTATCGCTTGCTGTGACGTAATGGATGCAGTCTGTTCGGTTTCCAGCGTATCGGAAGGCGTAATCGGAAACACCTGTGTAAATAGAAAGAAAACCAGACCGATGATAGCGAGTATGCCCAGTATTTTATAATTGGGTTTCAATTGTACGGGCTGTCCTGTGGGATTCATGAGTTCCTCCTTGTAATGAAAATAAATGATGGCATGTATACAGCAGCGGCATACGGTATCTATACGGCGTATTAACCGTAAAAAACCATGCCATAATCAGCTTTCTCTGTACTGTCACCAAGCGTTGGGCGATGACAGGTATGCGTAATGCAAGTGTAGCGCAATCGGCTACCCATTGCAAAAGCACTACACCTTCGTTTATAACGGGATTGTATGCAGATCGGACAGTCGCTGCAACGCCTGGAAAGGGAGTATCATTCTTACTCTTCATCCGGCGATAATTGCTCATTTTCTAGCAGCGGCGGATTGTCCTCTACTCGAATATTGGCATCGCGGATCATCGGCGAACGATTGCTGAAGTTAGCAGTTGTATCAGCAATCCACTGGCGGGCAGCACTGCCTAGCTCGGCGGCTTCATTGTAGATCAGGCAGGTCGTGCGCCGCGTCTGCTCTAGCTCTGGGATATGCAGGGATACCAATTCATTGCTGGATAGCAGCTGCTCGCCAATATACGAGCGTGGTAGCAGTGCCGCCGCCATACAGATCGGCAGCAAACGAACGATTGCTTCAAACGAATCGATCTCCATCCGCAGATCCGGCATCACCATATAACGGTGGAATACATCGTCGATCAGCTTGCGATACCACGTGCCTTTGGAAAACATAATCATCGGCAATCCTTGTAAACTTTGCATACCCGGCTGTTTTTGGTCAGCCAGCGGATGACTTTTGGGAATAACCAGTTCCAGATGATCGTCGAACAGCGGCGCGCATACTAAGCCCGATTCATGAATCGACGAAGCGACGATGCCGATGTCTGCCCGCTTGTCACGAATGTCATTGACAATCTCATGGGTCTTGCCTGTAATCAGCTTCACTTCGGCATACGGATGCTTTTCGGTAAAGCTGCGGACGAGTGGTGGCATCGTCGTTTGCAATGTAGTCAGGCTAGCGCCGAAGGTGACGGTGGTTTGTTCTTCTGACTTATACCGATTCAGACTTTGTAAAAAGCGCAGCTGCTGCTGACGCTGTTCTAGTGCAAATGTATACGTTAGCCGCCCGATGGCGGTTAGCTCCAGCCGCTTTCCGTTACGATTGAACAGCGATACGCCCAGCTGTTCCTCCAATTTGGCAATTTTACGCGATAAGGCAGGTTGCGACAGGTTGAGCAGTCGTGAAGCCTGGTTGAGGCTAGATTGCTCCACAACGACTGCAAACACATCCAGATCTTCAATCATCTGACAAAAGTCTCCTCTCTTATGCAAAAAAGTTATAACAATTAATAATTATATTGCAATTCCATTATAAGACAATTTAGAGTAACATGAAAAAGACACAACTTGTTCACAACGTAATTTTATGTGACAGCCTCCTCAAATGGAGTGTCTGTAACGTCAAAATACGCTGATTTCTAAATAACAGGTTGCAACGCTACGGAAGATGGGGAACTTCCTATGCAAGGGTAGCCGGAGGTCCGATCCATTACCGTCTATCCGAGTCTAGGCGGCATTTTACATGCTTGTCGCAATGAAAACGCTCTTATTATGAAAGGGGAACGTCATTCATGAAAGGCTTCTACGCCAGAAGGCTGCACTCGCTGCTCGGGATCATTCCGCTCGGATTGTTCTTTATCGAGCATATGATCACCAACTTTTCCGCATACGAAGGGGGAAAGGAATCCTTTGACGCAGGCGTGGCATTTTTGAACGGTTTGCCGCTGGTCCTCGTTTTGGAACTTGTGTTTATCTTCTTGCCACTGCTGTATCACGGTATTTACGGGCTGTATATCGCTTATCAGGCGAAGCCGAACAATAACCATTTTGGCAATGAACGCAACTGGCGGTATACGCTTCAGCGTGTAACCGGTGTTATTACATTCGTCTATGTGGCATGGCACGTGTACGATACACGTTTCCAAGTTGCTCTGGGCAATGTTACGCATGAACAGCTTGGCGGGATCATGCACAATATTATGACCAATCCCGTTACCTTTGTATTGTACGCGATCGGCGTTGTTTCCGCATCGTTCCACTTTTCTAACGGACTCTGGTCCTTCCTCGTTACGTGGGGCATTACGGTAGGACCGCGCGCGCAGCGTGTATCCAGCTATATCTGTATGACCATCTTCGTGGTTGTAGCAATCATGTTCCTGCTGTCCATGGTGGCATTCCGCAACATGGAATTCCAGGACCCGACTGTTGCATTTGAAAGTATTCGTCATCTAGTTGCATAAATTACCGGTGGAGCGAATTCCTTGCTCATTTGCCGGAGCAGGCACGTTATAAGGGGAGGGTAATTTCTTATGGCAACATCCAATATTATCATCGTGGGCGGCGGTCTCGCTGGTCTGATGGCAACCGTCAAAGCGGCGGAAGCTGGCGTTCACGTTCATTTATTCTCACTCGTACCGGTGAAACGCTCGCACTCCGTATGTGCACAGGGCGGCATCAACGGTGCAGTTAATACCAAAGGGGAAGGCGACTCGCCTTGGCTGCATTTTGACGATACAGTCTATGGCGGTGACTTTCTTGCCAACCAGCCGCCGGTTAAGGCGATGTGCGACGCAGCACCGGGCATCATTCACTTGATGGACCGGATGGGCGTTATGTTCAACCGGACACCAGAAGGATTGCTCGATTTCCGTCGTTTCGGTGGAACGAAGCATCACCGTACCGCTTTCGCGGGCGCGACCACAGGTCAGCAATTGCTGTACGCACTGGATGAGCAGGCGCGCCGCTGGGAAACAGCCGGTCTGGTTACTAAGTACGAAAACTGGGAGTTCCTGAATGCCGTACTGGATGATGAAGGTGTATGTCGCGGTGTGGCTGCACAAAATCTGCGTACGATGGAGATCGTTACCTTTGGTGCAGATGCGGTCATTCTGGCGAGCGGTGGTCCCGGTATTATTTTCGGTAAAACGACCAACTCGGTTATCAATACAGGTACAGCGGCAAGTGCCGTGTATCAACAGGGCGTAAATTACGCGAACGGCGAATTTATCCAGATTCACCCGACTGCTATTCCGGGCGACGACAAGCTGCGTCTGATGTCTGAATCGGCGCGTGGTGAAGGTGGACGTATCTGGACATACAAAGACGGCAAGCCATGGTACTTCTTGGAGGAAAAATATCCTTCGTACGGTAACTTGGTGCCACGTGATATCGCAACTCGCGAAATCTTCGATGTCTGCGTCAACCAGAAGCTGGGTGTTAATAATGAGAACATGGTCTATCTCGATCTGTCTCACAAAGACCCGAAAGAGCTGGATGTAAAACTGGGCGGTATCATCGAAATCTATGAAAAATTCATGGGCGACGATCCGCGCAAAATTCCAATGAAAATCTTCCCAGCCGTTCACTATTCGATGGGTGGCATGTGGGTCGATTACAATCAGATGACCAATATTCCAGGTCTGTTCGCAGCCGGTGAATGTGAGTACCAATACCATGGTGCAAACCGTTTGGGCGCCAACTCCTTGCTGTCCGCAATCTACGGCGGCATGATCGCCGGTCCAAAAGCAGTCGAATATGTAAAAGGTCTCAAAAAATCGTCCGCTGACATCTCGCAAAGCGTCTTCGACAGCGCGCGTAAGCAGCAGGAAGACAAGTATGAGCGTCTGCTCGGCATGGATGGTACGGAGAATGCCTATGTCATTCACCGTGAGCTGGGCGAATGGATGACCGACAATATGACGGTTGTTCGTTATAACGACAAGCTGCAAGCTACGATCAATAAGATCAAGGAACTGAAGCAGCGTTATAACAAAATCAACGTCAACGATGCTTCTCGCTGGAACAATCCGGGTGTAGCCTTTACCCGCCAGCTGTGGAACATGCTGGAACTGGCTGAAGCGATGACGCTGGGTGCGTTGATGCGTGACGAAAGTCGCGGCGCGCATTACAAGCCAGACTTCCCGAATCGTAATGATGAAGATTTCCTGAAAACAACTGTTGCTACATGGACACCGGATGGACCGAAGATCTCCTACGATGAAGTAGATGTATCGCTCATTCCACCGCGTATCCGCGACTATTCCAAAAGCTAAGACGTCACGTCTATTTCGTATACTGTCAGGTTTCATTGATTTAAGGCTTCCTGTGAAGGAAACAATGCAACAGGGAGCCTGATTAGCATCATGTTGCACACGCAACCTATCTTATTGTCCAAACAAGGGGGCATTATCAATGGCGGAAGCAGTAACCACCGGCAACCCGGCAGCACAGCAGACAGCCAAGAAAGTGAAGTTTGTCATCACCCGTCAGGATCAACCGGAAGGCCCATCGTATAACGAGGAATTCGAGATTCCATATCGTCCGGGCATGAACGTCATCAGCGCCCTGATGGAAATTCAACGGAATCCGGTAAACAGTGGTGGTAAAGACACCGCACCGGTATGTTGGGAGTCCAATTGTCTAGAGGAAGTATGCGGAGCCTGCTCCATGGTGATCAATGGCAAACCGCGCCAAGCTTGTTCTTCACTGGTTGACAAGCTGGAGCAGCCGATCACGATTGCACCGATGAAAACTTTCCCAGTCGTACGCGACCTCGTTATCGACCGCAGTCGCATGTTCAGCGCACTGAAAAAGGTCAAAGCATGGATTCCCATCGACGGTACGTATGATCTGGGTCCGGGACCGCGGATGGCAGAAACAAAGCGTCAATGGGCATATGAGCTGTCCAAATGTATGACATGCGGCGTTTGTCTGGAAGCTTGTCCGAATGTGAACGAAAAAACGGACTTCATCGGTCCTGCACCATTGTCTCAGGTACGCCTGTTCAACGCGCATCCGACGGGCGAAATGAACAAGGAAGAACGTCTGGATGCGATCATGGGCGAAGGCGGTATCGAAGCGTGCGGGAACTCGCAAAACTGCGTGCGCTCTTGCCCGAAAGGTATCCCGCTCACTACATCCATCGCGGATCTGAACAAGGAAACGAACAAACGTATGTTTAAACGCTGGTTGAGTGTATAATTTGGTATAGACCGGCAGTAAATACAGAACGAAAATGCGCTCATCGTGCATCTTTCGGTGAAGGCGGGTGGCACACAATCGTGCGGCCCGCTTTTTCATATCTGTTTGGTCTCGCATAATGAATATACATAGAAACAGGATAGGACCGGAGGAATGAATATGATTACAGAACGACCGATTAGCTATAACCAATTGAAAACGGAATTTGCAGCGCTTGGCGTGCAACAAGGCATGAATGTACTGCTGCACTCCTCGCTGAAACAAATTGGCGGCTGGATTCCCGGTGGTGCAGAGACCGTCATTCTTGCGCTAGAAGATGTACTCGGTTCAGAAGGCACGCTGATGATGCCAACGCAGACATCGCAGCTGACCGATCCGAAATTATGGCGTTATCCGCCTGCTGAGCAGCGCTGGTGGGATCTGATCCGCGAAAGTATGCCGCCGTACGATCCAGACTTTACGGTGACGTCAGGCATGGGTGTGATTGCTGAGACATTCCGTAAGCAGCGGGATGTACATCGTAGCCATCATCCCCATGTATCGTTTGCGATTCGTGGCAAGCATGCGAAGGCATGGGCAGAGCAGCATCCGCTTGATTATGGATTGGGTGATCAATCGCCGCTACAGCATTTATACGATGCGAATGGATATGTGCTGATGCTAGGTACGACGTATCACACCAACACCTCGATTCATCTGGCGGAATATCATAGTGAATGGAAAGGGAAAAAGCAGATTTTCATGGATGCACCGATAACGACGGATAAAGGCAAGCAATGGGTACGGTTCCGCGATCTGAATTTTGATTCGGATGATTTTGATCGGATTGGTGCTGATCTGGAGCGTGATTGTCCACATCTCGTTGTAACCGGAACCATCGGAAATGCTACTACTAAATTGATCCAACAACGGGGCTTGGTGGATTATGCAGCAAGCTGGTTGGAACAGAACCGCTAAGGATATATAGATAGTGATAGCACGTACAGAACAAGGGGGCTAACAAATATGATCTGGAGAGAACGCAAAGACTCATTTATTATGATACGGCAGCATGACCATGCGCGCATATCGGGAGCGATTTCCCGTCAAATGGATCAAGGGCCTTCGCGCGATCAGCAGCGCTGGGAAGACGTGCTGCTCGGCTGCGAGCAGCATGACCGCGGCTGGATTCCACTGGATCAGATTCCGATGTGGAATGAAGTGAAGGCGCGTCCATTTTCATTTTTGGATTTTCCAGAGCCTGCGAAGCTGGTGTTTTATCGCTATGGGATTGATCAGCTGGAAGAAATGTGTCCGTATGCTGGGATGCTTGCCAGCTTCCATTACGGTGCGCTGATCGGCGAATATGGTGCACAGAACTCGTTTGGACGTGATTTTCTGGATGAGGAGAAGAAGCGTCAGGAGCGGATTAAGCAGCAGACCTCACCGGGCGAAGAGGAGCTACTTTACCATCGCGCGGTGCTGGAGCTATGCGACGATCTGTCACTGTATGTATGTCTGAACGAGCCGGGCGTGTCCAAGGAAGACGAAATGGAATGGTGGAAAAAGGGCTTTGAGGTTGGCAAAAAGCTGGATGCCGCCAACCACGAGACGATTATGCCAACATGGCTAGATGAGCGGCAGGTAGTACTTGACCCTTTCCCGTTCCTGCAGCCGTTTGAAACGTCGATCATCTATCGTGAAGTATCCAAGTCTCTTATTGCTGAAAAGGGCATTGAAGCGGCATATGAGGCGTCAGAGGAGCAAGTGCAGGAAGTGGTATTCCGCGGCAAGGAATCGGTATAAGCATACGTTCTACTATGACGAACAGATGATGTTTCGAGGTCGAGTATATATCAGGTAACGCAGTACAACATAGGTGATATTACTGGCAATAGGCGCTGTATGATGTTCCATTTCTCTCCTCTACATTTGACGGCGGCGCAAGGATTCGGCAAAATAATCATTATATCTATATCAGACGTATAATGATCAAAGCGAATTATCGTTGTCATGGGAAATGGAGGGAACACGCCTGAAGCCATATCACACTCAAGCATATACCCGCTTCGGGAGTATCCATTCCCCGGAATTGCGTGTATGGACATCTATCAATTCAAATAGTAATCAAAATGACTCGAAGCACGCCCGCACCTTTAGTCGTCGTCAGTTTCTAAAAGGTAGTCTTGCGGCTGGCGCTGCACTTGGTCTGGGCGGACTTAGTTACACTTGGATCGGTGAACCGAACTGGCTGGAAAAGGTGTATATTTCGTTGGACATTCCCAATCTGCCACCCAGCTTGAATGGGATGCGATTGGTGCAATTTAGCGATATGCATCTCGGCATGGGCAAGAATACTAGCGATCTAGACAAGCTGGCGGATGTGATTATGGGCGAAAAGCCCGATCTGCTCTGCTTTACTGGCGATATGGTGGATGAATACGCCAGCGAACTGAATGGTGGAATTGATATTCTAAAGCGGATGCAGGCACCTTTAGGCAAATTCGCCGTGTTAGGCAATCACGACTATTTGGATGATGTATTGGCGGTATCGGAGCAGATGCGCCAAGGTGGATTCCAGATGCTGATTAACGAAAATCATGTGATCACCCGCGACGACGGTGTGCTGGCTATCGCTGGCTTGGATGACCAACTGCTGGGCAACCCAGACATACATAAAGGAGCCAAAGGCATTCCAGAGAATGCCTGCCGTATTCTGCTTATGCACGAACCAGATTACGCTGACCGCATACCGGAAGAATTGCAATTCGGCTTACAGCTGTCTGGGCATAGTCACGGCGGACAGATTCGGGTACCTCTGATTGGAGCGGTTATTACGCCAAAAGGCTCTCGCAAGTATGTGATGGGCGGCTACAAGGCTGGCAAAGAGGGTCATCTGCCACTGTATGTGAATCGGGGAATCGGGATGTCGCAGCTACCGGTACGGTTTATGTGCCGACCGGAGCTGACCATCTTTACACTGCACCGCGCGTCGACCTGATCTGCAGGCACGTATGGAATCATGCTGGCAAACGGTCAGGATGGAGGGGGAAATCATGGAACGTATTGCACTTGTATCAGATATTCATGGAAATATGCCTGCTTGGCAGGCGGTGCTGGATGATATTGATCGCCGTGGGATACGGCGCATTTTTTGTCTTGGCGACATTGTAGGCAAGGGACCAGATTCGGTCTCTATTACAGACAGTGTGCGAGAACGTTGTGAAGTCGTGCTGCGCGGTAACTGGGAGGAGTTAATCGTGCGCATGAGCAACAATGATGAGCTGTTCGGCTGGCATCACCGTCGTCTAGGTGAGGAGCGATTGGCGTTTCTGGATTCGCTGCCATTGCGATATGACTTTACCTTGAGCGGACGATTGATCTCGCTTGTGCATGCTTCGCCGGAAAGTGTGTTTCAGCGGGTACAGCCGTGGGACGATCTGGAAAGTCGGATGAATATGTTTGCTCCGGTGCAGGATGGTAGAGAAGCTTCGTCACCTCAAATTCCTGAACTGGTCGGCTACGGCGATATTCATAATGCGTATTTGCAGCATTTGGATGGACGCGTGCTGTTCAATACCGGTAGCGTTGGTAATCCGCTGGATGGCAAAGGGGCATCCTATGTTATTTTAGAAGGCGAAGCGGATGCTACCGAGCCGGTTCCGTATTCCATTCAGTTTGCCCGTATTCCGTATGATGTGGAGCAAGCCGTACAGGATGCCATTGACGCCGACATTCCGGCGATGGATTATTATATTAAAGAACTGCGTACCGGCATCTACCGGGCATTGCAGAAGTAAGAAAGCGGAGGAATGGCGATGCTGAGTAAACAGGATTTGAAACAAGCTGTGCCCGAGTTGCATACCGACAGGCTGGTGCTGCGTCGCCTTACAGCGGAGCATGTGGAGCGCTGGTGGGACTGCGCTAGCGATCCGCAGGTGCTTACTTATCTGTACGGTACACCGGAGATGAAGGAATATCAGGTGCTACAGCCAGATCGGTTGGGACGCCGAGTAGAGGAAGCGTTTCGTAGTATGAGTTCGATCCATTTTGCGATTATGTCCCGAGACGGGGAGTCGATGTATGGGGTTTGTTCCTTTCAGCGTTGGGATGAGCATGCCGCGCGTGCGGAAATTGGCTTTGCGTTATGCAAAACATTCTGGGGCAAAGGCTACGCAACCGAAGCGGTAGGCAGTCTGATTAGCTTTGGCTTTGAGCAAATGGGATTGTCCCATATCGTCGGTCGCTGTCATATCAAAAACGATCTGTCGATCCGCGTACTAGAAAAGAACGGTATGCGTCAGCAGCCGCCTTCCAATTCCGGTATTAAGAGCTACTGGCAGGAAATGGGCATTATCGTATACTCAGTTGCTCAAAGTGAATTCCAGCTGCGCAAGAACCGGGCTGCGCTGTATTCGTCATCGCGTGAACATGGCGGCGATTCTGTGACGCCATGACGGTGGAACGCTGGTTTACAAGTCGACTTGGCGTCGTCGTCAGCTCGGTGCTGGCAACGATGCTATGGGGAAGTGCATTACCGTTTATCAAATTAAGCTATGCGCATCTGCATATTGGCAGTAGCGACCTATTCGCTCAGTGGCTGTTTGCGGGCTATCGATTTGTATTGTCAGGATTACTACTAATGGGCTTGGCATGGCTATTAAAGCCACGCGGCGTTCCGGCGGCGCGTATTCCGGCTTCCTCGCTCGTGGTGTTGGCGCTGACACAGACCTTTTTGCAATATATTTTTGTATATGCGGCGCTGGGCAATGGCTCAGGGATGACGATGTCGATCATTTCAGGCTCGGTATCGTTATTTCAGTTGCTGGCAGTGCGCTGGCTGGTGCGTACGGAACGTCTGTCTACGCGTAAATGGCTGGGCTTACTGCTTGGCTTTGGCGGTATTGCGGTGATGGGGATGGCGTCAGGCGGGAATCAGCATCTGGCGTTTGGTGTTGCAGAGCTGCTAATGCTGCTGTCCGCTCTATCTGGTGGTGTAGGCAATGTGCTGGCACGCCGTCAGGCGGCTTTTGAGCCAGTGATTAGTCTGACAGGACGGCAGATGTTCTGGGGCGGAATCGGGCTGGTTGTGGTCGGCTGTGCGTCTGGGAATCCATTTCCGTTTGATTGGGATGGGACAGGGCTACTAATGCTGCTGTATCTGTCGCTGCTGTCGGCGGGGGCATTTGCACTGTGGAATACGGTGATGAAGTACAATGAGGTTGGCAAGGTATCGATGTATCTGTTCTTGTCACCGCCATTCGGCGTGATTCTGTCAGCGCTCTGGCTGCATGAAAAAGCATCCGTTTGGTCGTTTGCAGCTCTGGCGCTGGTCACCTGTAGCATTGTGCTGGTGAATCGGGAGCGACGTGTAGCAGCGAGTGATGCGGCGAATGCGTCTGGAACACATTAGTAAGAGTGGTATCGATTCAGTGGCGTGTTGTCTTTTTAGAAAGACATCGTGGTGGATAGTGCTAGATGGTGCGGTATGGGGTATAAATGATGGGACATTCTATCACCGGATGTCGTCATGCTCTTGTTGGTGAATGTTATGCAATTGCAATGTGGTTGCAATCTAACTTTAACAGGGAGCAGGTAAGATACATAGTGTAAGACCCCCTTTTTGGTATATGCAAAGACCCGTCGACTTGGCGGGTTTCTTTTTATGTGGGAGTATGGCTGGAAAATCGGCATTTGGAGCTTGGGGCGACAATCGCTCTGTAAGTGGATAGGGAAACAGACTCCCGTGGAGCCGCAGGAATCTACGCAATTGGGTGGGAAAGTTAAAAAACCCTGCTTTGGTGAGCAGGGCTTGTATGGGATAATTATATACTTAATTAGTAACGTTACAACGCCACAACTTGGCGTTGTTTTTGTTTGTAATACACCCATTCGGTATAACCAATATCGCGTAGCTTCTGGGCAACTAAGTCAAAGTCGTCGCCAACGCGTTGGGGGATGTGGGAGTCGGAGCCGAAGGAGATTTCTACGCCGAAATGGTGGGCGCGTTCTAAAATCGCATCGATCGGGTGCCAGAGCCCGCAGGCCTTGATTTTGCCGGACGTGTTGACCTCGATGGCGACGCCGGAGGAGGCGATGGTTTGCAGCATTTTGTCCAGTGCGTGCGGCGCTTCGATGTCGGTGAAGGCTGGGTAGTTGCTTTTCATCGCGTCGATATGACCGAGGATATGGAACATGCCACTTTGGGCAGATTCGCCGATCATGCGGAAATATTCTTCTTTGACAGCGATCTGCTCGGCGTTGTCTAGCTCCTGCCAGCGTGAAGTATCGAAGATGCTGCGACCACTGCTGAAATGGACAGAGCCAATAATATAGTCAAATGGATATTGATCCAACTGTTGTTTGTACAAATGAGCATGATGAGGGAAATAGTCAGATTCGATGCCCAGCAGGACGTCGATTTTGCCCGCATATTCCTTTTTCAAATCCAGTACTTCCTGCACATAAGCAGATAGCTGGCTTTTGCCCATAGAGATATTAGGAAAGGCTTGGTCTTCGTCAAAGCCGAAATACGGCGTATGATCGGAAATGCCGATCACCTGCAATCCGGCGGCAATACCGGCTTCAATATAGTCTCGGATGTCGCCATCCGCGTGTCCACAGCGATAATGGTGAGTATGAAGATCGAATTTCATTGGCAAAAAGGCTCCTTTGCTTCAATGGGAATAGGGTGCGAATCAACCGGTACAGCAAGCATAATTGCCGGTTGTCACACACGAGAATCGGAACTTCGTACAGATATCCTGTTGATTTACTCAGAACTGATAAAGCGGTCTTCCGGCATGCCTTTCAGGTCGTCTAGAAACTGGCGCATCGCAGAATTGAGATAACGACCGGATTTGTAGATCAGACCAACCGGATGGCTCACTTCAAACTCCGGCATTGGAATCATCACCAGTGTGCCATGACGCAGCTCGCTAGAGATGGATTGGCGGGAGATGATAGCAGCGCCCAGATCGATCTCGACCATGCGCTTCACTTCCTCACTGCTGGACAGTTCCATAATAATCTCTGGCACGACACCGTGCTTTTTGAATACATCATCCACGAATTTGCGTCCAACCGTATCCGGCGAGAGCATGATAAACGGCAGATGCTGCAAATCCTGAATGGTTGCCTTTTTGGTACGGGCCAGCGGATGCTGGGGAGAAACGACCAGCTCGAACATATCATAATACAGAATGGAAGTTTCAAGGTTCGGATTGCGTTCAATCAGATAACCGATTCCAACATCAACCATACCATTTTCCACACTGTAATAGATTTGGGAGGAAGGCATCGAATGAATCATCGTTTTGATCAGTGGAAATTGATTTTGAAAATAAGCAAGCACGCGCGGCAGAATCTGAATGGCAAATGAAGTTGTTGTACCAAGCAGAATACGCCCCTGCGGAGTCTCATCCAGATCTGCCAGTCGCTGCTTCAGCTGTTCCACAACAGCCAAAATCTGCTCGGCATGCTCCAAAAAGACTGTTCCTTGATCGGTCAGTGTTACCGGTTGGTTCCGGTTCACCAGTACCGTCTTGAACTCGTCCTCCAGACTTTTGATCTGGGCGGACACCGCAGGCTGCGTCAGATTCAGCAGCTCGCCTGCTTTACGGAAGCTCATCGTCCGCGAAATGGTCAATAATGTTTCCAGTTGACTGATATTCATGAGTTCCTCCTTATGTACACCTGTGAGTAAATTATAGTGGATTGCCGAAAAACCAGCAATGATGCTGAAAATCCAATTCTTCATTTCGCAAGTTTTGCAAAAGCGATAATACATCGTTTGCAGCGGAATGCGACGAAAGTTTTACCAGAAAAACACTGAAATTTGAATAAAACAACAGCATTTGGTCTACATAAAACCTAGCTACCTTCCGATAATAATAAAAAGTCGTCAAATGGACCCATAAAAAAGTCCGTTGAACCGGCCTTTATACCTAATAAAATATATTCATGTCGATTGAATTCGAAATATGTAAAATAATTTTTAAAATTATGGATTATTACTATGTTTCTGGATGAATTGTCCTAGGTTATAAGGTATAATGAGCATATTAATTATAGGTCATAAGTTTCATTTAAAATATTAACCCACAAGTGGAGGGGAGCATTAAGGTATGAAGGCGGAAGTTATTAATCCATTTTTGGAAGCAGCGAGACTCGTGATTGGTCAGGTCGTTCAGGTCTCTCCTTCTACAGGCAGTCTCGGTATCAAAGATATCGAGCTGGTTGATGATCATATCTGGATTCAAATTGGTATGACAGGACAAATGAGCGGAGATATTATTTTTGGTATCCATGAGAGTGTTGCACTACGTATGGTTTCGGCTATGATGGGCGGTTTTGTACTCACTGAGATGGATGAGATGGGACAAAGCGCGATTTCCGAGCTGGGTAATATGATCAGCGGTAACGCGAGCACGATTTTATCCAATCAAGGCGTAACGGTGGATATTACACCACCGAAAGTAATGAAAACGAGCGCGGTAACAGGCTTTATGTCTACCAAAGCATTGACGATCCCATTGATCATGGATGGCATCGGTGAGCTGGATATTCAGGTTATGGTATCCTAATCCAAGATATGGTTTGGCTCTTGTATCATCCGAATACGGTATCATCAGTAAACAAGCAGGCTGTTCTTTCGCCCTTTTGATAGAGGGAGAAGAACGGCTTTTTTGTTTGGGCTGGATATGTCACCACGCATCACCTAAAATAAGGTAGACTGGAGGGATTGGCGTTGACATTGAACAACAAAATCGTATTCATTACTGGCGCTTCAAGTGGATTGGGCGCTCATATGGCGCAGTTATTAACGGAGAAAGGCGCCATTCCCATATTGACTGCCCGTTCGGAGGATAAATTAAACAAGTTATCGGCTGGCTTGCACGGTGAGCATGGCGTATATCGTATGGATGTGCAGCAGCAGGATGATGTGGAGCAAGTGGTGCGGCAAGTACTGGACAAGTACGGACGCATTGATATTTTGCTAAACAATGCAGGCTACGGACAATTCACCACACTGGCGGAAACGGATGTGCATGAATATGCGCAGATGATGGATGTAAATTATATGGGCATCGTTCGCTGTACCAAAGCTATTTTGCCATCCATGTTAGAGCACGGCAGTGGTCAGATTATCAATGTAGCGTCGATGGCAGGCAAATTTCCGACTGCCAAATCGACTGCGTATACGGCGACCAAGTTTGCTGTATTAGGTTTTACCAATTCGTTGCGTCAAGAGCTGCGAAACAGCGGCATTACTGTATCTGCTGTGAACCCCGGGCCGATCAACACGGCTTTCTTTGACCGTGCCGATCCAACAGGCGCATATGTGAGCAATGTGAGCCGATTTATGCTGTCCACGGATAAAGTGTGCCGCGAGATGATACGCATGATGGAGCGGCGGCGCGAGGAGGTTGATTTGCCGCGTTACGCCGGGTTTGCGCTGCGTTTTTATCAGCTGATGCCGCGTTTGGTGGATCGGCTGACCTATTCGTTTTTTGATCGCAAATAAAAGAAGGCGTAGATTGGATGCGGATCGGGGCAGATTGCTGATATAATGATACTTGCTGCACAGCTTGAACTATCGGTTGGTGGATAATGGCAATGTGTATGGCGATTGCACTATGTAGTGCTATGGCAAAGCCATGACCGACTTTCGCTCAAGCAGCAGTTCAGTGTGACAGGATGCTAGTCTACAGGCAGACTGCCTTTGCGCTATATTATGGAAAGATAAAGGATGAAACTTATGGAAACGAACGTAAATTTTCTTGGGCTGGGCATTGGCGAATCGCTGAATGATGCGTTGTCCCGTTATGGCATTACCGCACCATCACCGGTGCAGGAGCAGAGCATTCCGCTTATTTTAGAAGGACGCGATGTGCTTGCACAATCGCAGACAGGTAGCGGCAAGACGTTGGCATATTTGCTGCCGATTTTGCAAAAGATCAATCCAGAACAAAAGGATATGCAGGCGCTCATTCTCGCACCAACGCAGGAGCTGGCGATGCAGATTGTTCGCGAGTGCGAGCGTTATGGTGAAGAGAAAGGCATCACTTCACTGGGTCTGATCGGCGGCGCGGCAATCAAGCGTCAGATCGAAAAGCTGCGTCGTCATCCGCATATCGCGGTTGGTACGCCGGGACGTATCAACGAGCTGATCAATGTACGCAAGCTGAAAATGCACAATGTTAACACCATCGTAGTTGATGAAGTCGATCAGGTATTGGGACTGGGCGGCGGCGCGGATGTACATCGGATTATCAAAAGCGCTAAACGTGACCGTCAGCTCGTCTTCCTATCTGCTACGATCAACGAAGAGATTCACAGCATCGCTCATCGCGAGATGAAGGATCATGCGATCGTCGGCATCGAGCCGGGACAAACAGCGTCTACGATTGATCATGTGTATTTTGTAACCGAGGAACGCGACAAAGTCGATACACTGCGCCGTGTGCTGCGTCATTACAAAGCGCCGCGCTCGATCGTATTTGTGAACGATACTGAGCAAATTGCCGAAGTAGAATCCAAGCTGGAATATATGGGCTTCAAAGCGCGCGCCATTTATGGAGATGCTGACAAAGTTACTCGTAGTACCGTGCTAGCGCAGTTCCGCTCTGGCAAAGTACAGGTGCTAGTCGCAACCGATGTGGCTGCACGCGGACTGGATATTGAAGACCTGAATCTGGTTGTGAGTCTAGACCCGGCATTTGACGCGGAATTCTATGTACACCGTAGCGGACGTACCGGTCGTATGGGCAAAAAGGGCGTATCCGCTTCGATCATTACTGAGCGCGAGCGCTTCATTATGCGTAAATTCAACGATACGCTGCATATTTCGTTGAAGGAGCTTGTTCTAGAGAGTGGCGAAGCACGCACCGCTTCCCCAGCCAAGCCGCGCAGCAAAAAGCCGGTCGTTCGTAACGACAAACCAGCTGGCAACGATACAAGCAGTAGCAATCCGGCAGCAACTGGCAACGGCAACGCGACTGCATCTAGCAGCAGTCAAGGTCAGTCGGACGGCTTCGGCAATCAGGAGCGCACATCGGCGGAAGCTCCATCCCGTCGTCCAGCTTCTGGCAAGGCGACACCAACCAAACGTGACGGCAAAGCCAAAGTGCGTAAAGCCGATCAAAAAAGCAAAGGAGCGCCAAAATGGCTGAAAGCCAAACGCAACGGCGCTTCTGAGGAAAAGTGAGGTTATGATTCATGGAACAGGTACCTGTACTTCAAGTAGACCGTCTGACTGGCGGCTACAGTCTTGGCAAGCCTGTCCTGCACGATATTAGTTTCAGCGTTGGTCGCGGCGAGATGATCGGTCTGATCGGCTTGAACGGTGCAGGCAAGAGCACAACGATGAAGCATATTCTCGGTTTGATGACACCGCAAGGTGGCGAAGTGCAGATTCACGGAACAACGCTACAGGGCGATGCGCAGCAGTATCGTTCCTCGCTGGCATTTGTACCGGAGGCTCCGCAGCTGTATGAGGAAATGACGGTGCGTGAGCATCTGGAATTCACCGCACGCGCCTACGGAGTCAGTCAGAGCGATTATGAACAGCGGGCAGCGCGCCTGATCTCGTTATTTAATATGGGTGAAAAAGAAGACAGTCTGTCGATGCACTTGTCAAAGGGCATGAAGCAGAAGGTGATGATCATGTGCGCCTTCGTGGCAGCACCGCCGCTGTATATTATTGATGAGCCGTTTCTTGGGCTGGACCCGCTTGGTATTCGTTCTCTGCTTGATTTTATGGTGGAAACGAAGCAGGGCGGCTCGTCAATTTTGCTCAGCTCGCATATTTTGTCTACGATTGAGAATTATTGCGACCGATTCATTGTGCTGCATAAGGGTCGGGTGATTGTACAAGGTACATTGGAGCAGATTCGTGAGCAGACGGGTCAGCAGGGCGTACCGCTGGAGCAGATTTTCTATGATCTGGTGCAGGACTCGACGTGGACGGTTAGCAATGATTAATCTGGCAGAGCTGCGGCAAAAGCGGCGTGGCGAGTTCTGGGGTCAGATTTTGCCGTATACGCAGTATATTGTCCAGAGCGGTGTGGCGGTTGTGACCTTCTTTCTGCTCATTGCCTTTGCCGCTTGGTATACGACCTTTGTACAGCACATTCCGGCAGGCTTGCCAGTATACTGGATTATGCTGGTGCTGCTGACACCGTTGACTGTATACGGAACGGTACGCACGTATATGCGACCAGCAGATGTGATCTTTATGCTGCCGCTGGAAACGCGGATGCGGGACTATTTTGCTCCGGCATGGCGCAGCAGTGTGATCGGCAAATACATCTGGCTGGCGCTGATTGCGCTGGTGGCTTGGCCTTTTTATGTGCGGGCTGCTGATGATGCCAAGCCGCTGCTGCTATTATTCGCTGTACTGCTGCTGCTCAAAATCGCCAGCAATTATGGTAGCTGGCAAGAGCTACGCATGAACGGACAAACCGCGCGCGTATGGTTCCGACTGCTGCGGTATGTGTATATGACGGCGGTGCTAGCGGCATGGCTGTGGTTGCCACTGACTACTGCGGGTGTGGTTGTCATTGTAGGCGTTATCGTCTATTGGCTCGTACTGCGTCTGCCCGGTAAAGCGGCTGTACCGTGGGAACGACTGATCGCCGCTGAGAAAAATCATGCCGCAGGTGTGATGCGTATGCTGGGCTGGTTTGTGGATGTACCGACCGGTGATCGCAAAATCAATCACCGCCGTTGGCTCTCCTTTATCGGTCGCAGAGTACCATGGAATCAGGAGCAGGCATTCCGCTTTCTGTTGATTAAAACCTTTGTGCGCAGTGAACTACTGCCGACTCTAGCGCGCTTTGTTATGATTGGCATTGTGCTGGTGCTGCTGACACGGATGTCGTGGTTTGGGGTAGCGGTGTATCTGCTGTTTATCCTGTTGTCTGGTGTTCAGATGACGATGCTGCGCAAACAGCATACTGATACGCTGTGGCTGTCCATTTATCCGCTGCCAGTAACGGCGCAGCGGCTGGAAACAGTACGTTTGATCACACATGCTCAAGTAGTGATTGCAGTGCTGATGTGGATTCCGTTTTTGTTTACCGGTGATCCGCTGCGTATGGCGTGGACACTGGCAGCTGGTCTGTTGGTCGTATGGATGCAGCGCGCCTCGCTTAATCGCAAATGGCTGCGCGATCTGGCTGCTGACGATGAGTTGGGGTAAAGAATAAGCTACAATATTGCCAACGGTAATACGTGTAAGAATAGATAAGTATAATTACAGCGCCGGTGCTTCATAAGCCCGGCTTGCTGTCGTTCCATCCAGCGACAGACAAGAGGTAGCATCCTACAAAATGATCAACAACCGGCAGACAGGTGGTGAGCACCGATGGAGATGAAAAAAATAAATGAGCAGGAAGTGGACAGCCTGCAAACGCTGGCAGAGATGATCAGCGAAGTGATGGGCAGTCCCGTAACGATTGAGGATGAAGCGCATCGGCTGCTTGCCTATAGCATGCACGATCCAAATACGGACCCCGCGCGCATCGCGACGATTATCGGTCGCCGTGTGCCGGAGCATGTCCAGCGAGCGTTGTATGAATCTGGGGCGATGCAGCAATTGCAGGATAGCGCTGAACCGCAGCATATTCGGCAGTTAAGTGATGTAGGCTTGAGTCGTCGGATGGCAATCTCGGTTCGTCATTATGATGAAGTAATTGGCTATATCTGGCTCTTGGAGCATGACGGTTCCTACAGTGATCAGCAATTGGAGCAGTTTCGTCGGGGGGCTGTCATTGCCGCTTCCAAAATGATGCAGCAGCAGCAACGTCAACAGAAGATCGATCTGCTGCGTCGTCTGCTCAATGGTCGTTTTCAATCCGAACAAGAAGCAGCAGAGCAGGCGCGCAGTCACGGTATTGAGCTGCTGCCGTATCATTATGTGCTGATTTTGGAGCAACAAGAAGCGGGCAAGCTGCATACGTGCATCGAGCGTATTCAACAAGCGGCTTCTGAATATGCGGTGCGTATTCCTCTCTATATGGAAGAAAACAATCGATTGATTATATTATGCGGCTGTCATGCTGGTCAGCAGCCTTCTGATCTGTCTACGCGCATTCGTTCTATGGCAGCGCGGATACAGCAATGGCTGCCTGTAACTGAATTTGGTTGGCTCGCTGCAGGAGAACAGGTTAGCTCGGCACTGCATATTCAGCGCAGCTATGAACAGGCAAAGGAGCTGATCGTGCTGCATCAGCATTTGCCAGAAACGCAGGCGATTACGTACTATCCAGATGCGGGCTTTTATCGGTATTTGCCAGCGATCTATCGTGAGTCACGGCAATTCCCAATATCATGGGGACCGCTAGATCGTCTGGCTGCCTATGATCAGGAGCATAATAGCAATCTGCTGCAAACGCTCGCGGTGTTTCTAGATCAGGATAGCGACAGCAAGCAGGCGGCAGCAATTTTGCATGTGCATAGCAATACGCTCAATTATCGTCTGCGCCGCATTGCCGAGGTGAGCGGGATTAACCTGAATAGCATGGCGGAAAAGGTGACGCTATATTTGGAATTGAAGCTGCTCTGGTTTGACGGCGAGCATTCCACGTAAATGTGTATCGATACTATAAAAGGGCATACATCCTGCGAAAGTGTAGAGATGCTTGGAAGCAATAAAGCCTATGTTCCCATTCCAAATGATTACGAATTGATACGAACCTGCCATCAGCGGGTAAAAGATAACTATAATGCCATGTAAACTGACCAGTATATCCTAACCTACGTTGCAAAATGATTTATTAAGCCTCCTTTCATGTCAATTTAAATGACATTATTGGAGGCTTTTTGTGTTTTTAAACAAGTGTAATCCATCAAATTTGGGGAAACAGACGATTACATGATATTTTAGCTATCCTATAATGAGTGTATGGTTCAGAAACGTTCGATACAGCAACACATTTTAAGGAGGAATGGACATGAATATTGGAGTCCCGAAGGAAATTAAAAATAACGAAAACCGTGTGGCAATTACGCCTGCAGGTGTAGCGACGTTAACTGGCGCAGGGCATCACGTATATGTAGAGAGCGGAGCAGGAGTAGGCAGTGGATTTAGCGATGAGGCATATGCGGCTACTGGCGCGACACTGCTGAATCAAGCGGCGGATGTATGGGCAACCGCCGATATGATTCTCAAGGTCAAAGAACCGCTGCCATCGGAATACGGTTATTTCCGCGAGGGACTCATTCTGTTCACATATCTTCATCTGGCGGCGGCTCCAGAGCTGGCTGCTGCGTTACTGGACAAAAAGGTGATCGGCATCGCGTATGAAACGGTAGAAGTGAATCGGACGCTTCCGCTGCTGACTCCGATGAGTGAGGTTGCTGGACGGATGGCAGTACAGATCGGTGCACAATTTTTGGAGCGTCCACATGGCGGGAAAGGCATTTTGCTGAGTGGTGTACCGGGTGTGAAAAAAGGCAAAGTAACGGTGATCGGTGGCGGTGTAGTTGGTACCAATGCAGCCAGAGTAGCTGTTGGTATGGGTGCAGATGTGACCATTATCGACCTGAGTGCAGATCGTTTGCGTCAGTTAGAAGAGATTTTCGGTTCATCGGTACAGACGCTAATGTCCAATCCATACAATATCGCGGAAGCGGTAAAAGCATCTGATCTGGTCATCGGTGCCGTGCTCATTCCGGGTGCGAAAGCGCCGAAGCTTGTGAGCGAGGACATGGTCAAGCAGATGGAAGCTCACTCCGTTATCGTTGACGTAGCCATTGATCAGGGGGGGATCGTGGAAACGGTAGATCGGATCACCACCCACAATGACCCAACCTATGAAAAGCATGGCGTCGTTCACTATGCCGTCGCTAACATGCCGGGAGCAGTACCGAAAACTTCGACACTCGCGCTGACCAATGTTACGATGCCATATGTATCGCTAATTGCCAATCTCGGTTTGCGTGCTGCACTGGAAAAAAATGCTGCGCTCAAGCTAGGCGTCAATACCGCTGCTGGTTCCATGACGTATGAGGCAGTTGCGCGTGATCTTGGTTACGAGCATGTAGCAATTGAGCAAGCGTTGGAAAAAACCTTTGCTGCGATGAGTTAAGCCCTTTTTGATCCGGCACTAACTGGTATGAGTTGATATACCAATATAAAACAGTATCCCTTCATCATTCCTTGTAGCTTTCGGCGATGATAGCCAAGGCTTGGAACGATGAGGGGATTGTTTTGTTTCTTTTGATTGGTGGAAGTGAGGCAGACGTGTACTCAAGTCTCTCGCTTGCCATATCTTACTTTCATATCACATGTTCATTTCGTACTCTTCATATGTTGTGCTTTGTATATAGGAATTTCAAGTCAAACCATCTTGTAATATAGCCAAAACAGATCACTATGTATGAAAAGCACTCGTTTCATTTCAGCCTATTGTAATTTCGTATGATCTTTTTTGATTTTGCAGGATATTTTCTTACTGCTCAAAACATTATAATGTTATATTATCTAAAGTATCATACAACCCCTTATCCCATATCGCAGGAGGCTATGAATGAAAATTACAAGACATGAAGCCAATCCGATCGTCGTACCCGGTGAATACGAGTGGCGCAAAGTGACTGTATTCAATCCCGCCGTTATCGTGGACAATGACAAGTTTTATATGATCGAACGTACTGCCGGTTCACTAACTCCGTGTAAAAACTATCTAGGTTTGCTGGAAAGCGAAGACGGCGTACATTTTACCCATGTCGTGGATCAACCAGTGTTGACGCCGGATGAGCTTGGCTTTCCATATGGTAGCGTACAGGACCCACGCATCGTCAAGATCGACGATACCTTTTACCTGAATTATGCACTGCGCCCATGTGCGATGAATTACTATCCGACTGGCGCTGGTATTCCCGAGCGCTCCATTCCGCAATATCCCGACGGCTGGGGGGAAGAACCCGGACACTGGCTCACCCGCTCTGGTATTGCATCCTCGACGGATCTGATCCACTGGGAACATGTATCCAATACGACGCCACTTGAGATCAACGACCGTGACAATATTCTTTTTCCTGAGAAAATTAACGGCAAATACGTCCTGCTGCGCCGTCCCGAAGAATACATAGGTCCTGAATATGGCACTGACAAAGCAGCAATGTGGATCACCTATTCGGACGATCTCATCCACTGGGACGAACCCAAGCTGCTTGCCAAAGCACAAAACATGGACTGGGAATCCCGCAAAATCGGTGGCTCTACACCACCGATCCGTACTGAACAAGGCTGGCTAGTTCTCTACCACGGAGTCGACGACCAGATTGTATACCGCGTCGGCGCCATGCTGCTTGACCTAGACAAT
Source organism: Paenibacillus sp. JQZ6Y-1 (assembly GCF_040719145.1). Classification (NCBI taxonomy): domain Bacteria; kingdom Bacillati; phylum Bacillota; class Bacilli; order Caryophanales; family Paenibacillaceae; genus Paenibacillus; species Paenibacillus kandeliae. The sequence continues at coordinate 166,224 of NZ_JBFDUZ010000003.1, read as the reverse complement.
CCCGAAATCATCATCGCCCGCACCCACCAATTCATCATGGAACCCGAAACCTACTACGAGAAATTCGGCTTCCAAATCCCTAACGTCATCTTCCCAACTGGCAACATTGTCAAAGACGACCTGCTCTACATCTACTACGGCGTAACCGACACCGCCATCGCTCTAGCAACCGTCCCCCTAACCGACCTCATCACCCACATCCTAGACCCCAACTCCTAACCAACTCCCCCAAAAAGGAAGTGCCCACCAGCACTTCCTTCTTCACATACCAAACCAATCCCCTGTTTCAACTCACCTCATACCCTTCCCTATTTGAGAAGTAAAAGAAGCAAGAATAATGATCAAAAAAATCAAACTTGCGATTTGAACAGATGAAAGAAAACAAATTGCTAAACACAATCTAGTAAATCAAATAGAAATATTTTCATATGCATTACTCAATCAACCTCCAAATCGTTCAAAATAATTCTGTCTCTATACTCCTACCACCCATTTCTAAAAGAGACGGTTTCTATTTATGATGCAAACTGCACGGAACGAAGGAAAGGAAATAAGGGAAAAGAACGACCTTGGAGCCGCGGGAATCTTCATTCCTTCCTATTCCAAAAGATTCCCGCGGCTCCACCGGAGTTCGTTCCCTTATTCCTTTCCGAAGTGGTGCCCAGTATCATAACAAGAACCCTTCCTTTTCAGAAAATAAAAAACATTTCATGTCAACTTACATTCCCTAATCATCCCAATTCAAACTACGTACTCCAATAATCTAGGATATAATCGTAGTTTTATAGGATATAGTGTTTCTCCTCGTTTCTTTATAATACGTAATATCACATGTGAAGATAAAATACCTGCTTGCCTACCATCATCCATCATCCTACTCGGCAGCAGTTCCAATCATTTCAATCGAAAGTAGGGGTTAGTATGAAACGATATTGGACCGGAAGCAAAATTTGGGTACTGGGTACATTGGTTGCGCTTATCCTCCTGACCACGGCCTGTGGCGGCGGCTCTAGCGAGGGTGGTAGCGGTGATAAAGTAACTCTGAAAATCATGCACCCGTGGACATCACCCAATGTGGATAATCAGGTATACAAAGCGCGCATCGCCGAATTTGAAAAGCAGCATCCGAATATCGAAATTAAGCAGGATGAAGTGCCAGCCGAGCAGTACAAAACCAAGCTGCGCACACTAGCCGCCGCCAACAATCTAGCGGATATTAATGTCGTTTGGCCCGGTGTCGATTTGCAACCGCTCGTTACCGGCAATCTGTTGATGCCGATTGACGATCAAATGGACAATTGGAAATCGCTGCTACGTGAGGATGCTCTGGCTGGCTTTAACCAGAATGGTCATCAATATGCGATTCCCACCAAGCAAACCTTTGTCGACATCATTTACTACAACAAAAAAATGCTGGCAGATGTGGGCTACTCTGAGTTTCCGAAAACCTATGCCCAGTTTACCGATGCTGTGAAAAAGTTAAAAGCTGCGGGCATTACCCCGATGGCACTGGGCAATAAAGGAAAATGGCCGCTGCAATCCACCTATCTATCGATCATCGGCGACCGTTTTACTGGTAGCGACTTTCTGAATCAAGTATTAGAGAAGAAAGCGACCTTTACTGATCCTAACTATGTCAAAGCCATTGGTGTCATTGCTGACCTGAGCAATATGGGCGCGTTTAATACCGATGCCAACAATATGGATTCCGTGCAGGCGCAGGATTATCTGATTCAAGGGAAAGCTGCGATGCATATGTCCTCATCTACTGTGGATGGACGCGTTCGCATGACGAATGAGCAGGGCGACCAGTTTGGTATCGCATTGTTTCCGAGTATGAAGGATGAAGGCGGTACAGGCGATCCAGCAGTGAGCGCAGGCGTTGCGCAATACGGCATCGCACTCAAAAATGATCTAGATGAGCAGCAAAAGGCAGCAGCACAGGAGTTTATGAAATTCTTCCTATCCAAAGAGCTGTATACCCAGCTGGTAAGTGAAGGCATTCTCGTTCCTGCCAATGTCGATATTCCCGACGATGCCAGTCCTTATATGAAGGAAATGATCAAACTGACCAGCAATGGAACGGCACCGGTATTCGATGGCGTTGTCCCATTACAGGTCACGGACGTGGTGCAAAATGGGCTACAGGCGCTCACACTTGGTCAGGGTACACCGGAGCAGGTAGCACAGGAAACGCAGGCGGCATACGACAACATGAAGTAAGGGGGCTTCGCCATGCACACACTCAAAGGAACACGGCTGGCGATGATGCTCGGTCTGCTGCCTGCGCTGATCATTTATGTCGGCGTGGCGATCGTTCCGATTGGTCTGTCCATATATTATTCATTGATGAATTGGGACGGTATTGGCTCCATGAGCTATATCGGATTAGATAATTTCAAAGAGATTTTTCAGGATGCCGTCTTCTGGCTGTCGGTCAAAAATAACATTATCATCATGATCACCGGTCTGATCGGTCAGCTGCCGCTTGGCTTGCTGCTCGCCTTAGCGCTTAATCGTGGACTGAAAGGTTCTAGCTTTTTTCGGACGATTGGCTTTATGCCGGTCGTGATCTCCTCGGTTATGGTATCGCTTATCTGGGGTATGATCTACAACACCGAATACGGTACGCTCAATAGTCTACTTGGCTTGATCGGATTGGAGTCATGGCAGCAAAACTGGCTCGGCAATCCAGCGCTGACGATGCTGTCAGTCAGTATCGCTTATATTTGGCAAAATTGCGGATTGTATATGATCATCTTTTTGGCGGCGCTGCAAAATATACCAGAAGAAGTAAATGAAGCCGCCGAGCTGGACGGCGCCATCGGCTGGCGGCGTACATGGCGAATTACGATTCCGATGATTCGCAGCACAATTATGGTCTGTGTTATTTATAGCATCAGTAACTCGTTCCGTGTCTTCGATCTGATCCAGATTTTGACGGGCGGGGGACCAGCACATGCGAGTGAAGTGATGACGGTATATATGTACAACAGCGCCTTTATGAGTATGCGATTTGGGTATGGCAGTGCGGTATCCGTATTGATTCTGCTATTTAGCCTTATCGTGATTACGATTATCAATCGAGTACTGCGGGAGAAGGATGCTTGAGAAAGGGGGAGTAGTAGATGGTGCGGACATCGCCCGGTTTTAAAATCGTGATTTATGTATTTCTCAGTTTATTTGCCATTATGAACATTGTGCCGCTGTTCTGGATGGTGGTCGGCTCCTTCAAAACGGAGCAGGAGCATGCCATGAACCCGTTCTCATTTCCAAAACGCCTGCAATGGGATAATTATGCGCAGGCATGGGATGTGGCGCATATGGATACGTATTTTCTGAATAGTATCATCGTAACGTTTGCGGCGATGATCATTACCGTGCTGCTGGGTGCGTTGGCGTCGTTCTTTCTGGCGCGCTTTCGCTTTCGGCTGCGTGGACCGCTCTATGGATTGTTCTTGCTCGGTCTGCTAGTGCCGATTCATGCGACTTTGATTCCGATCTTTTTGATTATGCAGAAGCTGCATTTGATCGATACGTACTGGTCGCTTATTTTGCCGTATATTGCATTTCATTTGTCGCTGACGATTGCGATATTGGAAGGCTTTATGAAAAATCTGCCGAAGGAGCTGGAAGAGGCAGGGATTGTGGATGGCTGCGGGATTTTTCGGATATTTTGGCATATTGTATTGCCGATTACGCGACCGGCGCTTGTCACGGTTATTATTTTGAACTTTATTTATAATTGGAATGAGTATTTGTTTGCGCTGGTGCTGATTACATCGTCGGAGCTGAAGACGCTGCCGCTCGGTCTTGCCAACTTCGTCGGGATTGAGACGGCAAGCTTCACCTTGCAAATGGCAGCATTGACTATTGCACTCATTCCGATCATCATTTTCTATCTGTTGCTGCAAAAACAACTGGTTACTGGGATGACAGCAGGTGCAGTCAAAGGCTAAACTATACACAATCATTGAACAGCAGGAACAGCAGGAACAGCAGGAACAGCAGGGAGGCGTCGCAATGAACCGATATGGCGGATTTCGCAATTTTGGGCTAAAGCGCAAGGCGCTGGGCATTTTCCTGCTGTTTATTATTTTGCCAACGTTCGGTGTAGGTGTGATTGTACAGCATCAATTTAATGAAGCATTGCAGGATCAGTTTATTAGCTCGACTCGGCGTAATCTGGATACAGTCACCAGTCAGCTTGCCGAGCAGACGAAGATGGTGGAGGATATTGCCGACTATATGATTCTAAATCCAGATATGCGTGCCTTTTTGCAGCCATATCCTGTGTTGACACCTGCTCAATTGGAAAATCGTAAGCGCAATATCGAGGGCTTTCTCACCTTTCAATTGATCTCAAAAAGCTATATTCGTTCGATTGTTATCAACGGATATAATGGCAATAACATTCTGATGGGCGAGCCATTTAGCGGCAGCGAGCAATCGTGGATTCGACAGGCGGAAGCGCGTCGCGGCGGTATCGTGTGGAGTACGGGGTATCCACTGCATAGCGATTGGGCGGGGGAAACGCAGTTGATCTCGCTATTTCGCATCATTAACTCATACGATGAGATTACGCGTCCGCTAGGGCGGCTGATTGTACGAATGGACGAAGCCAGTATGGTCAAACTGCTGGATAATGGTATTTTCAAGGATGGCGGATCGGTGTGGCTCGTCAATGATCAAGGGCATACGGTTCTAAGCGCAGGTCAGCCTTTGCCGGAGCGATTCACTGCTGATCCGGCGTTTGTAGATATATTAACTGCCGGTGTAGATGATCAGGTGACCTTTCCAGTACTCGGTAAACAGGATTATCTGTCCTTTTCCCGTACGATTGATACGGCGACGGGCTGGCATATTGTAGCGCTGATTCCCCAATCTAAGGTGAATGAAGGCTTTCAGGGGATCAAATGGATGATGACGCTTATTTTGGGTGCAATTCTGCTGCTCAGTCTGAGCGCGCTGATCGGATTTCATTTTACAATTATCCGTCCGATTCTGGAATTGAAAAGGGAAACGAATCGAGTGAGCCGCGGTGACTTTCATGCCAGTGTCGTTATTCGCTCGCGCGACGAAATTGCCGAGCTGGGACGTAAGTTTAACGAAATGGTCATTACGATCCGCGAGCTGATTGATTACAAATACCGATTGGAGCTGCGCCAGCGCGAATCGGAACTCAAGCTATTGCAGGAGCAGGTCGACCCGCACTTTCTCTACAATACGCTGGATATGATCCGCTGGACGGCACGCTTGGAAAAGGCAGAGCGTTCCAGTCAGCTGATTGAGATGTTATCGCGCTTTTTCCGTAATGGCATGACCAGCAAAAGCTATCGTTCCACCTTGGAGCAGGAGCTAGAGCTGGTACGATCGTATCTCTACTTGCAGCAGCATCGACTGGGCGGACGGCTGCAATATAGTCTGTATACCGAAGCAGGGCTAGAGCAGCAGCTGATGTTAAAGGCAACCATTCAGCCATTGGTGGAGAATGTGATCAAGCACGGGCTAAATCGTCGGCAAAATGTCAATCAAATTGCTGTTCGCTGCTACCGAGCAGAAGCTGAGATCCATATTGATGTGATCGACAATGGCAAAGGAATGACACCGGGGCGGCTGGCAGAGGTACAGCAGTTGCTAGACGGTCACGGCGATGAGCAGCAGCGGCGCGGAGCGCTTTGCAATATTCACGATCGATTATCCATCTTTTTCGGAACGCCGTACGGATTGAAAGTGATCTCTTCATCGCAGGAGGGTACATGGCTGCGCATCGTACTGCCGGGAGAGTCAACGAACAGAATGGGCGGTGAATACAATGCAACAGAATACGGAAGCTAGAGACAACCAAGATCGTATTCGGATGCTGATTGTAGACGATGAGCCAGTCATTTGTCAGGGCTTGCGTCATACGATTGACTGGTGTGAACTAGGAGTGGAAGTGGTCGGCGAGGCGTATGATGGATACGAGGCGCTGGAACTAGTGGCGGAATATGGCGTTGATTTGGTGCTAACGGATATTTGCATGGAGGGCATGGATGGGCTAAAGCTGGCAGAACAGCTGAAAGCCCATTTTCCGCAGGTGCATGTCATTATGATTAGTGGACATGAGGAATTTGATTATGCGCGGCGGGCGATGAAGCTGGGCGTACAGGATTATTTGCTCAAGCCGGTAGAGATTGACGAGTTGATTAGCGTTGTGGGTGGCGTAGTTCAGCAATGGCAACAGCGTCAGACTGTACAGGAGGAGAAGCTGGAAGTCGAAGCAGCGGCATGGTTGCTGCGTCAAGCACGGCATATTGCGAATGATCCGCTGCCTGAACCAGTATGGCTGCAAGGGCAATCGTTTACTGTACTGGCAACATGGTTGGAGCATTATCAGGAGCGCCATGCCGGTCATCCGCCGCAGCAATATGCCGAGATTCAGCAGCGATGGCAGCATCAGCTGGATAACACATTACAAGCAGCAGGGTATCGCAGTGTGTCCTGCTTTGAGCATCACAATCTGCTGGTAACCCTCATTGTAGATCAGGAAAAAAGAAATTCGACGCATCCCGTACATCCCCCGCTTCAATCAATCATTACGCAGATCATAGAGGATCATTCGTCAGAGCAACCATTGCAGGGCGGGCTATCGACAACCTATGACGAACTTGCTGCTACATCGCTGCATTGTCAGGAAGCGATACGGCTGCTATATCAATCGGTACGAGATGAACAGCGGCTCATTATAGGTGCAGATGCTTCTCAGGCTGTGAGCATGGAGCAAGAGCTGCCGATTATAGACACCGCGGACTATTGCCGCCGTTTGACCGGTGCATTATTTCAGCAGGATCATGAGTTGCTGCTACAGCTGATTGCGCAGCTGTTTGCCGAATATGATCATCATCGGTATTTGCTGAGCGATATGGTGCAAACGTGCGAGGAAGTAACTATTTTGCTCCGTCAGCGTCTGCGTAACAGCGGCTTGCAGGAGGGGGCGTCAGAGCCGATCATTCGGCTAGCGCTGCCTGCTTACAACTCTACTGCTGCCCTACAGGCACAGGTGGGCAAGGAGTGGCGGCAATTGCTCGAGCAGCTGGGACGACAGGGATTGGATCGTCATTACTGGAGTATCGAAAAAGCCAAAACGATGATTCGCCAACAATACGACACCGATCTGAAAGCATCTGAGGTCGCTGCATGGCTCAAAATTACGCCCGGCTATTTCAGTTATATTTTCAAACAAGGCACCGGTCAGAGCTTTACCGAATATATGAATGAACTACGGATACAGGAAGCGAAAAAGCTACTATCTACGACGCCATACAAAATCTTCGAAATCGCGGATCAAGTCGGTTATCGGGAATACAAATATTTTGTCTCTATTTTTAAACAGGTAACAGGCATGACGCCCAAAGAATACCGGACATTGAGCGTGACACGGAATCATTGTTCCTAATGCAACTAGATATGATGATATACAGATCCTCAACCAAAGACTCATCGGAAAAAGATAACCTTGTATGCGATACAGGTGGCTTTTTCCGATGAGTCTTTTCTAAATCGCTACTGATAAATAAAAAATAACGATATGATAAAAAATATTGATGACATAATGTTATATAAGTTAACATTGAGAGGGCTGAAAATTCTAAACGAGAACCTACGTAAAACTACATAAACCTACAATGCGCTATGAATGAAATCACTCTAAAATGCATATTTATTTATCGAATGTATAGAAAAGGTGTAGAAAACGAAACATAAAGACGTTTATCCAGCATATTATTCGGAATTTTGAAATATTAATTCATAATATGTTCCAATATATGAAGTATTGGATTAAAACTTTTGATTGCTCTATACATGTGGTCTATGTATACTTTAGTCAAGTTATTATATCTTTATATGTTATAAAAACTTACATTAAAGAGGGGGATTACAAAGTATGAAGTGGAAATGGAATGGTTTGGTGGTAGCAACATTGATTACCGGTCTACTCGCAGGTTGCGGTAATAGCGGCAGTACAGGAACAACAACCGGTGCATCCGGGGGAGAGAGCAGTGGAGGCAAAGTAATCAAAATTGCCACCCAATCGCCATTGTCGGGCGGTAGCTCGATTCAGGGCGAAGCAATTCGTCTCGGCGCACAGATGTCGCTTGAAGATCATAAAGAAGAATTCACCAAACTAGGCTATTCCCTCGAACTCGTTCCTTACGATGATCAAGGCGATCCGAAAAAAGGCGTTGCCAATGCCGAGCAAATCGGTGCAGATCAATCGGTACTGGGCGTAATCGGCCACCTGAACTCCGGTGTATCCATTCCATCTTCCGTTGTGTACGAGAAATACAATATTCCAATGATCTCGCCAGCCAGTACGGCAACCGAGTTTACGGATCGCAAGCTGAAAGTCGCTAACCGCGTCGTAGCGCGTGATGACTTCCAAGGTCCGGCAGCCGCCAACTATGCTGTCAACACGGTCGGCGCGAAAAAGATCTTTGTTATTCAGGATAAAACAGCTTACGGTCAAGGTCTTGCCGAAGCATTCCGCGATAAAGCACAAGAGCTAGGTGCAACGATCGTCGGTTACGAAGGCATTACAGTCGGCGAAAAAGATTTCAACGGCGTACTTAACATTGCGGCGACGCAAAATCCAGACTTTATCTTCTTCGGCGGTCTGTATGCCGAAGGCGGTCTGATCATCAAGCAGGCACGCGACAAAGGTATTACTGCACCGATTATGGGCGGCGATGCACTTGATTCCTCCGGTCTGGTGGAAGTGGCAGGTGCCGATGTCAAAGGTGCACTGTACAGCTCCGTAGCTGGTGAAATTGCCAAAATGGAAGGCGGGGCTGACTGGGCAGGACGCTACCAAAAAGCATTTGGTAAAGCGCCGGAAGGCTACTCCGCTTATGCGTACGATTCCATGACAATCATGCTGGATGCGATCAAGAAAACGGTCGAAAGCAGCAAAGGCGAGATGCCAACACGCGAAGCGGTTCGTGATGCAGTACGTGCAACTAAGGATTTCAAAGGGATTGCAACCGAGGTTTCTTTTGATGACAAGGGTGATAACTCCTTTGCCAAAGTCTACATTTACGAATTCAAAGGCGACTCGTATCCGGGTGAACTGGTTTCCGAGGTGAGCCAATAATACGGAAGTTAGCATGCGGCCAAAAGGTATGTGCAGGTTGACGGCATACCTTTTGGCTCTTGTTTTATTCCTTACGAAAGGGGTACGTTCATGTTCGCAACTATCTTACAAACATTGCCCCAGGTGCTCATCGACGGTCTGGCATTGGGCGCGATTTATGCGGTCGTAGCACTCGGATACACGATGGTGTATGGCATTCTGGAATTGATCAACTTTGCGCACGGAGAGATTTTTATGACCGGAGCGTTTGTCGGTACCGCTGTTCTGTTCGGATTTCAGGCGATGGGCTTGTCGAGTGGTATGCCGCCGTGGTTATCGTATGTACTGATTCTGTTTATTGCGATGATGGTAACGGGCGCGCTCGGTGTGGGCATTGAACGGGTGGCGTATCGTCCACTGCGCAAAGCACCCAAGCTGATCTCGCTCATCTCGGCATTCGGTGTATCGTTTGTGCTACAGGATGTGGTGCGTTTTATCGCCGAGCTGAAAACGGGCAATTATATCGTCAGTGTACCGCAGCTGTTTGAAGGACGCTTTACACTCGGCTTCTCGTCGTTGTCGGCTGCATTCGGCAATGCCACAGTGAAGACGAATACGATCTTTATTTTTATCGTAGCGATTGTATTGATGATTGGGCTGGACATTTTCGTCAATCGTTCCAAATGGGGCGGCGCGATGCGTGCGGTAGCGCAGGATCGTGAGACGGCTTCACTGATGTCGATCAACGTGAACAAAGTCATTTTGCTAACCTTCTTTATCGGTTCGGCATTGGGCGGTTCGACAGGCGTTCTGTTCGCTCAGCAATACGGCACAATTGATCCGTATATCGGCTTTATCCTCGGTCTCAAAGCGTTTACCGCTGCGGTATTAGGCGGTATCGGCAATATCCGTGGTGCCATGTTTGGTGGTGTCGTAATCGGGGTGCTGGAGATGTTTGCTTCCGCCAACCTAGGCATCATGACTGGCGGCAACTTCGGCGCAGAATACAAGGATGTATTCGCCTTTGCGATTCTGATCGTCGTACTGATCTTCAAACCGGAAGGCTTGTTTGGCAAAGCCGTCAAAGAGAAAGTGTAGGTGAAGCATATGGGAAAACTGGCAAATGTACGCTCATCGCTGCGCGGCAGCAAGCTGGCACAGGGCTTGATCCTGATCGCCTTTACCCTCGTGACGGCGGGGGCGGTCTATCTGATGGATCGTTCAGTCACCGCCTTTCTGTTAATGTTGGCATCGCTGCTGTTGCTGTATTACACCTCCTTTACCAATGGGATCAAATGGATCATCGCTCTAGTGCTGCTGGTTGTGGTCATTCCATTTGCGACGTCCGGTGGACCGTCGTATGAATCGTATATGGAAGTCGCAACCCAATGTGGCATCTATGTCGCGATGGCACTGGGACTGAATATTGTGGTCGGCTTTGCCGGTCTGCTGGATATGGGCTTTATCGCCTTCTTCGCAGTTGGGGCATATACGTACGGTATCTTTGCTACCGATCAGGCGAACAATTTTATCTCTGGTGAGCTGTTCCCGCTATCAGGCGGTACGTTCTGGATCTTCATTTTGCTCGGCGGCTTTATGGCAGGCATCTTCGGGATTCTACTCGGTTTGCCAGTGCTTCGGGTTAAGGGCGATTATCTGGCAATCGTTACGCTCGGCTTTGGGGAGATTATCCGTATTATCTTTAACAATCTGGAAAAGCCGGTCAACATCACCAACGGGGCGATGGGCTTGTCCTCGATTCAACCGCCGGATTTGTTCGGCTTTGACTTTACCTTTCCACATCAGTTTTACTTTATCGTGATTGCTATTTTGCTTATCGTCATCTTCGCAGTACGCCGATTGGAGCATTCACGGTTAGGACGCTCATGGAAAGCGGTACGGGAAAATGAAATCGCCGCTCAATCGATGGGGATTCCGCTGATCCGCACCAAGCTGATCGCCTTCGCGATTGGGGCTTCCTTTTCCGGTATGATGGGCGTTGTGTTCGCAGCGAAGCAAACCTTTATCGATCCGACCAGCTTTACGTTGATTGAATCGACGACGATTCTCGTTATGGTTGTGCTTGGCGGTATGGGTAGTGTGCCGGGCGTTATCCTCGGTGCCAGCCTCGTCACAATCCTGAATTTGCAGGTGCTGACCGAAGTGACCAACTGGCTCAATCAGTTGTCCATGCAAGGCGTAATCAATGTACCAACGGCGTTATCTCCATCCAAAATGCAACGGTTTATTTTCGGCATGATCCTGATTCTGGTTGCCATCTTCCGTCCTAACGGTCTGATCGCTGCCAAAAATCGCAAAATTCCGAAGGAGGTTGTTACCGGTGACCATCATCCAAACCCTAAAACCCCTGCTGCTGCCATTCGCACCGAAGTTAGCTCGAAATGAAGAGGATACATTAGCGCGGAATAGTGGACGTACAACCGTAGTAACACGCCATACGGCTAACGATAGTCAGATAGAACAGGATGTGTCCAAACAGCGTACTTCCTTCTGGAAAAGTGGATATAGTCATCTGACTAGCTCCATTGTGGCGCGCTACACGCCTGCGACGATCGTGCCTATACCAATCTCGGAGGATCGACACGATCATTAAATCTACACATGGAATAGCCATCGACAGAGCAGACATGAACATAGCGATAGCTATTGTCATACGATTGAATCTGTACAAATATACAAAAAGGAGGTTGGTAGGATGAGCATCCTGAAAGTGAGCCGATTGACCAAGACATTCGGTGGACTGACTGCGGTGGGCGGCGTGGATTTTGAATTTCCGCGCGGTCAGATTTCCGCGGTCATCGGACCAAACGGTGCGGGCAAGACGACCTTTTTCAATATGATTACCGGTATTTATGTGCCAGATGGCGGTAGTATTCAGCTGGATGGCGAATCGATTGTCAATGTGAAGCCAGATCGCATTACTGGCAAAGGCATCGCCCGCACCTTTCAAAATATTCGGCTGTTTGGCAGCATGACCGTACTGGAAAATGTGCAGGTCGGTATGCATATTCATCTGAAAACAGGTGTTGTCGGTACGCTGCTCAATCTGCCACGTGTTCGGCACGAGGAGCATCATTCACAGCAAGAGGCATATCGATTGCTGGAATATGTTGGGCTGGCGGAATGGTACAATGCTGAAGCAAGCAGTCTGTCATATGGTGCACAGCGACGCTTGGAGATCGCCCGTGCGCTGGCAGCCAAGCCGAAGGTGCTGCTGCTCGATGAGCCTGCTGCCGGTATGAACCCGCGCGAAACTGCCGACCTGACTGGACTCATTCGGCGCATCCAGAGTGAACTGAACATTTCTATTATTCTGATCGAGCACGATATGAAGCTTGTAATGGAGCTGTCTCATCATATTCTGGTGCTGGATCATGGGGTGAAGATCGCCGAGGGCGGACCAGAGGATATTCGTGCCAATCCGAAAGTGATCGAGGCATATCTCGGTAAAAGCGCGGTGGAGGAAGGAGTGGTGGCGGAATGAGTCTGCTGCAACTAAAACAGGTCGAAGCATATTACGGCGCCATTCAAGCGCTGCGCGGTATCGATATTGAAGTGAGCGAGGGCGAGATTGTGACCCTGATCGGCTCTAACGGAGCAGGCAAATCGACTACGCTCAAATCGATCTGCGGTCAGGTGAAGATGAAAGGCGAAATCTGGTTTAACGGCAAAAACATCACCGCCCAACCACCGCATTTGACTGCGCAGGGCGGTATCGCCCATGTGCCGGAAGGGCGACGTATTTTCCCACGTTTGACGGTCAAAGAAAATTTGGAAATGGGCGCGTTCTCGGTTAAAAGCAAAAGCGTAATCAAAGAGCGCATCGAAAAGGCATTTGCCTATTTTCCTAGATTGAAGGAACGGTACCATCAGGTGGGCGGTACGATGAGTGGCGGTGAGCAGCAGATGCTGGCGATTGCCCGAGGTCTGATGATGGGACCGAAAATCCTACTGCTGGATGAACCGTCAATGGGACTGGCGCCGGTCATTGTGGATCAGATTTTTGAGATTATTCAGGAGCTAAACCAAACGGGCATGACGATTTTGTTGGTGGAGCAGAATGCGTATCAAGCGCTACAGATTGCACACCGCGGATATGTCATCCAGACGGGCGAGATTACCTTGCAGGATGTGGCTAGCGAGCTGCTGAAAAATGATCAGGTGAAAGAGGCATATTTGGCGTAGATAAGCAGTTTATAAACGATAAACGATTCGTAGTGATGGATCGTAAAGATTGATGTGATCCGATGCTATAGGATGTGCAAGATCATCTCTCACCTTCTAATCATGCATAAAAAAGCCAGTCCTGATAAAAGGGGCTGGCTTTTTTATACATGATTCTATTTTGTTATGGTTCTGTTTTGTTGTTCTGCTTGTCTCGATACTCCGCTATGCTTTTTACCAATTACTCAATTCTGTATTCAATTGCTTCAACGTTGCAATCTTATCAGGCACGGTTGCATCGTTAGCCAATGCTTGTTGACGGGTAAGAGCAGCTTGTAATTGCGCTGTATCTTCTTCAGGGGCATAACGATTAATCAGCGTTTGTGCTTCAGCCGCGGCTTCACTCAGCCATGTGTCTACTGTCGGAACGGTAATACGCACGACTCGGCTCGTTTCTAGACTCTGGATGTTAAATTGTACCGTTACATCGTATTGTTGCGCATCCGTACTGCCATTGTATTGCAGTAACTGTACATTATTTTTGTAATCGGACAGACCGAGATACGTATCTGTGGTCACGGTACTTGAATTTGCTGTGGTAGACGTTTGAACCGGCTTGATAGAAGTTATGGTGCGCTCGACATTTGAGTCGCTGCCATTTGTAATCAATTCAACCGCTTGCTGTGGGGTTGTATCGTATGGCAAAGTCAGGCTTGCAGGCAGCAAATCTGCTTCATCATTCATTTGTTGTTTCCAATCATTCAGCTGCGTTCTGTCCTGAACTGGCATGTATGGCGAATAAGGGACAATATCAAACAGACTATTATAATCCCAAAATTGCAGTTTACCGTCTTTGACTTCCAGATCAAAGACGCGCCATACCATTTCGTCACCGCCAGTGTTCGGAATATCATAGGTTTTCATCGGTGCGCTGGCATCTCCGACATATACCTCTACTCTTGCAGACGAACGGCTCAGAGTAGCTGCACTGGATGAATTCATAGCACTATAGTTCGTCACATAGAAGAGATATTCTCCATCTGTACGTTTGCGAATCGTTATTGTTTCCGGTCCATATGATTCTTGCTGGTCTTGTTCCAGTTGAGCATACACTTCATTGTTATAGATATAGTTGTGATCATCTGTCGGAGAGATATGGAAACCGTATCCATCTCCGGCTGGACCGATCAGATGAGCATCCTCATCCTGCGGAAATTCGCCCCAAGTCAGTACGATGCGAATCTGATCCTGCTCCGCGTTCGGAATGGCAACCGCATCCGTTTCAGTATATTGTTCTGCCAGAACAGAAACGGTAACGTACGTAATAAGGTAGCCGTCTTTTTGCAATTCGGCAGTGTAGACGCCGGGAGGCAGATCCAATCGATACTCGCCGTCACGTCCGCTTTCGGTCGTCGTTACGATGGGACCAGTACGTACATCCATGCCGCGGCGGAAAGAAATCAACATGTCCGTTACCCCGTTACCTTGCAGATCGGCAATCCGTCCAACCGCACCATTGATGCGGAAGCTGCCTTTGAGCGAAGCTTTCAGTAATGAGGATGGACCGGATGGTTCTACCGTCATTTGTACGATTTTGCCGTAATTGACTTCTTTCACGGTAAACGGTGCAAAACGTAGCGAATGACTGGCGCTATCGTAGTGCAATGAGGTCAACAGCAAAGGCGAGTATGGTTTGCCATCCAGCGTGACGGTTATTTTCATATCGCTCATATTCAATCCAGCATAAGCTAATTCTGCTGGTAAAGTCGCTTGTCCGTTGATCATATCCAAATTGTAGGTTTGCGGCTCTGTTACTTCCGGTGCAGATGGTGGACTGGTTTTGTCCTTGTCATCGTCTTTTCTAATATTCGTTGTTGCTTGTGGAGCACCTAATGTATCGCCTTGTACTTTTGCAGTAATACCACTACTTAGGGTTGTTTGTCCAACTCTTGGTGTGATAGCGACACCAGCAGAACGGATATATGCCTGATTGATCGTTCCATTCCCGTTTACGGTCGTTGGTGCATTCAAACTGAGTGTACCGATCGAGGCAGCAGTCGGCAGATTAATGCGATTGTTGGCTGCATTAGCGGATACTGCCAATTGCTCCACGCTACCGCTCTCCAGTTGAATACTCACACCAGAGGAAGCGACATCGACCGCATCAAAATGCCCTTTCATGCTTACCGTCGAGCCAGATGGGATAAACGAAGACAAAATCACATTGCTGAAGCCAGAAGCTGTCGATGTTTCTTCTTCCAATGTAGCTCCAGATTGCAGCAGTAGCTGCTGAATGGTCGTTGATCCGGCAGTGACGAGGCGTACATTGCCACTTTTCTTATTCACGATCACGTTCGCAAATGTAGAATCCTTCAAATGAATGCTGTGACTGCCACCGCCATTGATCGTTGTCGTACCTTTAACCGTAACATGATCCAGCAACAGATCGCCTTCGCCAATCCCTTCACCGAGCAGCAGATCGCCTTCAATGATCGTATTGCGCAAGGTACTGCCTGCGGCATTCAACTGTACATTGCCAGCTAAAGATTGCTGTCCGCTGGCTGGACCATAGACACCTGCTGTATTGTATACGGTTGCGGCTGAAGTCGCTGCCTGCATGGAACGATCCAATACGGTAACGGCTTCGGCGCGGGTCGTTGTATCTTTGGGACGGAAGCCTTTTTCGTCGCCTTTCATGAGACCGCTGTCGATGACGGCGCCGATGGAGCCTTTACTCCAAGAGGGGCTGTTGACGGTATCTGTCAGTGTATTCGCTGAATTGGATGATTTTAGCTTCTTCAGCGTGGTTAGAATGACTGCGAGTTCCTGCCGACTGACTTGTTGATTGGGGTGGAAGGTGGAATCTTTGTATCCTTCCATATAACCTTCTGCTTTGGCAATGGCTACATCATTGTAGTACCAATCGGATGATTGCACATCGGTATAGTGAATGGAAGTAGCCTGTGTGAAGCCGTATGCTTTGTTGATCAAAGCAGCAAGCTGTGATCGGGTGACACTTTGATCGGGCTTTAGACTACCATCTTCAAAACCGCTAATATATCCTTTGGTTTGCCAATCGTTCAATACTTGCTTTGCCCAGTGATTCTGTGTATCTGTTGCTGCGTGAGCCGTCGACATACCAGTGAAGCCTGTCATAGGCAGCACAAGAAATGTGCTTAATAACAGCACAGCCCACGGTTGTACTTTCTTTTTAGTCATTCTGCTTGTTCCCCCAATTGAATGGATATAAGTTGACGTGTATATAATCCACAACTTTCCGCCTATAATTGCTATTTTTTATCTATTATTATAGGAAATAGGTATGTAGGTATATGGATTCATAATACTATAACAAAACGGATTTGGAAATGGATTTTTCCTGCAATGGAAAGGGATGGATGTTGCATGATGAACCTCATTTCCATTCGCCAGTCATCAACCTAATATCAACCCCGCAAACGTTAGGCTCGCACGTTTTTATCATAAAAAAAGCCTGCGGAGCTCATACCGATTACTCAGCATATCCCGCAGACTTGATGAATGTTGTATCTTATTCTTTTGGGTGTATCGCTTGTTATTGTCTTACCCCTGCTTTACATCCAGAACCGCTTGGTAAATCAGATCATACAGATCTTCCAGATAGCTCTCCTCGATACAGGAAAATGCCACGCGCAGATCATACTCGCCCAATGCAATCGTACCGATCTCGTACTCACTCAGCAGGCGCTGGCGTACATCCTCAGCGGACACATCTTTTAGCTTGAGACACATAAAGTATCCAGAGTTAAACGGATAGTATTCCCACACATCGCCGTATTTGCCGCTATCGAGCAAATCTTTGACCTTGTTGGCGCGACCTTTCATGATGCGGAACTTTTCTTCTTTTTGCGCATCAAACTCCGGCGATTGCAATGCTTGCAGCACGAACGTTTGTGAAGGGTGCGCACCACTGGAAATTGTGGAACGGATAATACCCAGTGTTTTTTGCTCCAATACATTCAGCGCCACACTGCTTTGCGCGCCATATGTGATGAATCCGACGCGGAAGCCCCATACGTACTCTTCTTTGGTTGCGCCGTCGATCTTGATCGGCAACACGCGCGGATGCAAACCGGTCAGTGCGCCGAACAGCGATTCATGCATCGAATCTTCAAAGAACAATCCGAAGTACGCATCGTCTGTTACAACAACTACATTAATCCCTGCCAGTGCCGCCTCGTTAATCGCTGCTACGATGCGATGACCGTCTTCCACATCCGGCGTATAACCCGTCGGATTGTTCGGGAAATTCAGGATGACAATCGCTTTGCCTTTGTCTTTTTGCGAGAGCAGTGCTTCGCGTAGTCCGTCGCTGTTAAATTTCATATCTTCGGTAAACAGTGGATAATTGACGATCTCTGAACCACGACGTACGCCAAAGGTCAACTCGTAATTTTCCCAGTTTTTGTCTGGATAAATGATGGCATCGCCCACGTCGGCGAACAGATCAGCAACAATGCTCAAGCCGTGGGTCAGTGCATTGGTTGCCACCGGATTACCGAATGTTTTGTCGGCAAGAGACGGATTGTCCTTGATCATTTTCTCGCGCCATGCGGTGCGCAATTCCGGTTTACCAGCTGGCGGAGCATACGGGTACAGATCTTTTGGCTGAAAAGCGGATAAGGAGTCCTGAATGACCTTCAGATGCATCGGCTTGCCGTTTTCCGTTGCAATTCCGATGGTAGCATTGTATTTCTTCGCCTTGCTCGACGCTTCCGCCGATTGGCTCAATATGCCCTCCTTCGGAAAATACAGCTCTTTGCCGAGCGCGGACAGCATATCATAAATATACGGACTGTCCTCTTTCAAGTTGTCATTCAATTGTCCTGCCAATGGGTTCATCTTTTTCATCCTTCCGGGTCTGCTTAAATATTAACCAGGCGAAGAGTGTACAAAGTGTTCAGGAGCTTCCGCCTGATTTCGCTGTCTCATAGTATAGCACTGACGGTGCAAAGGTGTCACGGTGCAGACGGTGAATTTTGCGCTACGAGATGTGAAAAGGATGTGAATATGTGTTGGTGGTGGAATGTTATGCCTGTTCTGATGAGGAGCGGTGAGCAGGGCAGTACTTTTTCATCATGTCCAGCGTTGCTAGATCACCCGTAGAACCGCGCTGCTGCAAACCGTTGATCAATTGCTGACGTTCGTCACCTTTAATATTTTGTCCGAATTTGAATTTGGCACTCCACTCCTGCGGAACGATCTTGATAAGTGCGACACCTTTTAGACGTGGAATATACCGAGGATCGTCGGTGGTGATAGGATCATAGCCGCCTTCTGGCTGCAATTTACGCATGAAAATGCTCAATCCTTCCGCCTTCTCGTCCAGATCGGTTATGATTTCGGCATGTCCTCGTACCGTTACACTTTTAAAAAAAGACGTTGCCGGACACGCCATATCTGCATCTGTAAAATAGGAAGGGATCAGCGTATATTCATGTGCCGCTGAGAAGCTGACCCGATTATCATGCTGTAGCAACTTCATCTTTTCACCTACGCGGCTACCATGCACATAAAAGACACCATTGCCATACGCAAAGTTCAGCGGCACTACTCGTGGCCATCCATCCTCGCTCGGAATTCCCAGAAACCCAAAGCTAACCTCTTCCAAAAATTCTTCGATCTCCTGCTGTTCCTCTATCGAAAAGTCTTTTCTACGCATGTGTATTCTCTCCTTCTGTCTGCGGGCTTCACGGAAGTTCCTCGTCATGCCACTGGTTGACCAACTATGTAGTTTGAGATTATGCTAAAAAGTGACAGGTGAAAAGATCCAATAACCTAGAAAACGAGTAGTCCAATTTTAGTGAGTTAAAGTGCGAATAGGCAAGTAGACAAGTATTACATAGGTTCCCCATCATCATTTGTGACAGTGACAGTGACAGTGACAGTGACAGTGACAGTGACAGTGACAGTGACAGTGACAGTGACAGTGACAGTGACAGTGACAGTGACAGTGACAGTTGTTAGAGAATGGAGTGGAAAGGAGGATGAGACGATGGAGATTATGATTTCCTATCAGCGTCAATTGGAGCGACATGGGCATAAATATTTGGCATTGTATCATGCGCTGCGAGAAGCGATATTGAATGGAACGCTTGCACGCGGCAGTCGCTTGCCTTCTACGCGTAAGCTGGCGGAGCTATACGGTATTTCGCGTGGGAGTGCGGCGGAAGCGTATGATCTACTGCTGGCAGAAGGGTATGTGGAATCTGCTGTTGGACGCGGCACGTACGTCGCTGCTCAACTCGCAGAGTTGCCGAAGCTTCCTATCAATGACAAGTCTACGGATCAATCGGCCAACTATCGGTCCAACGAATACGAATCACAGCAACGTATCGACACACAGGCATTTCCACACAAGCCGTATGCTATCACCTCTGTCTCAGCGGACTTATCAGCTGTACCCACATTACCTGCAACCGATTCGTTAGCCCATCATCATTCTCTTGCCGACCACATCCAGTCAGCAGAATCAGCATCATCCATGCGTCCGCAACTATCACGCTGGGGACAACGTGTGCTGGATCTCGATAATCATGTTCAAGATAAAAATATCAACACCCAGCATTCCCTAGCTAATGCAGCTTCCTCTTCATTTAAGCAAGAAGGCGATTTGTCGCCCATTTCGTTTGCACCGCCCGATATTTTATTGTCTGGTAGCTCGTTATCGGCATGGAAAACGGCACTCGCGTCGGCAAGCCGGGATATGCAATCGCCCGATTTTGCTAGCAGCACAGGCATTGCTGGAGATGAACGTCTACGCGAGGCGATTTGTACCCATTTGGGACGGACAAGAGGGATTCAGGCACGACCAGAGCAGGTTGTGCTGTGTAGCGGTTCGATGGAAGTGATTGTATTGCTGTGTCAGCTACTCATCAACGAGCAGGATCATGTGGTGCTGGAAGACCCTTGTTACAATGGCATCGCTCGTGCGATTACAGCAAGTGGCGGTCAGATTATACCTGCGCCGCTGGATCGGCATGGAATACTCCCACAGGATTGGGCATCACAGCTATTATTTGTTACACCGGGACGCCAGTTTCCGACAGGCGTTATTTTACCGCTGGCACGCCGTCAGCAGCTGCTGCAATGGGCAGATCGTCATTCGGCGTGGATTGTGGAGGATGATTACGATAGCGAATTTCGCTGGGGCGGACGTCCAATTGAGCCGCTCAAGGCACTGGATACGTCAGAGTCGGTCATCTACGTCGGTTCCTTTTCAAAAAGTATGTTTTCTGGTCTGCGTATCGGTTATGCGGTCATGCCGCCCGGTCTATCATCCGCGCTCATCGCAGCCAAAAAGCTGTATGATCCACTGCCGTCCTCGCAATTGGAGCAGCGTGCGCTGGCACGCTTTATGATGCGTGGCGAATATATGCGACATCTGCGTCGCATGACTCGACTGTATCGCTCTCGGTTTGATGTAATGCAGCAGCACATGGACGATACATTACATGGTCTGTTTGACTGGATGCCGACCGATTCGGGATTGCACCGGTATGGCATATGGACGCAATCGGTAGAGCAATATGAATCCTTTCGGCGCGAAGCTAGTGAGTTGCAGGTGCAGTGGCGGGATGCGGCAGATTCAAGATTAACGCCGGGACCGCCTTCGGTTTGCTTCAGTTTTGCCCAGATGGATGAGTTTCAGATTGAAGAAGGAATCCGGCGTTTGCAGCTGGCATGGCAACGGGTGTTGCAGAATCAATGGTAGGATCGTACATGCTGTACAGTGCCTTTTTCCGGTAGCGATGCAGTGTAAACCATTGACGAATGCTTTCTTTTTGCGCAATATAAGCGCATAGCAACTTTTTTGCATCATCAGTGCTGTGCCGAGAATGAACAAGCTTATATGGCTGTATTGCGGCTATTGATAAATACACAATCATGAATTAAGGGGGGAAAGGGATGCTGGAATTATCGCCATCTTCTTACATATTAAAACCGGCTTTTGCCAAAATCTTCTGTGAACCGGAGTGGCGCTGGCCAAAGCGGGAAAAACCGATGCCGAACTATGATCTGTTCTACGTATGGAGCGGAGAAGGAGAATTGATTCTGAACGGAGAGCCGTATGCGATCAGCAAAGGCAGCTGTTTTCTGTTCCGTCCGGGTGACGAGACGACTGCCACTCATAATCCGCAAAAGCCGCTGGTGCTCACGTATATTCACTTTGACGTAGATCAGCCAGTGAGCCGAGTACCCGTACAATATCGCATGCTGGAAGAAACGATTGATTTTGAATATATGCTTGTTCGTTATGTACGTCTGCTGCTAGAGCAGGCATTTGCTGCGGAGGAGGAAGCGCGTCTGATTCTGAAACAGCTGATGATCCATCTGCTGCGTGAGGAACAGCGCAAGCCTGTACCGCGCAAGGTCAGCAATCAGTTGAACGAAACGATTCAGGAAGTGGCAAACTATATTCGTCAGCATCCAAGTCTGGCGCATCGCGTAGAAGATCTAGCTGCGCGTGCGGGGCTGTCGCCACGCTATTTTTCCATCAAATTCAAAGAACTGATCGGTGTGTCGGTACAATCGTACATCATTCGTATGCGGATCGAACGCGCTGAGCATCTGTTGGTATATACCGGCATGAATGTGACCGAAGTGGCAGATGCGCTAGGGTATCGTGATATTTTCTTTTTCAGTCGCCAATTCAAGCAATACACTGGCAAAAGCCCTTCCGAAATTCGCTGATGCACATGCGCTTACCCTTGTTGCCTGCTTGTTTCAGTGCTGACACGCAGGGGTAAGTAAAACTCATGTTCCATCGATTTGTAAAGGCTGTGTAAATCATATTACATCTCAGTATAGATGCAGCACTCCACTCACATACAGCTTTCTTACACATACAGTCATCAGGAAAGGAGGGCACAGTGATGCGTTTTAGACGACGTGGACGTATGAACAACGGCAATCAAGGAAACGGTAGAACAAGTTTCCGTAGCCGCCTGCGCCGCTTTGAGATCAGTATCCCTGAAGCGGAGGCTTGGTTCTGAGAACGTTTTATACTTAACGATATACAAGCGATTTCCCATATATAGCCTCACATTTCCGAGTGCAGCCTCCTACGGGAGGGCGGCATACAGAAACACGAAAAAAGCCTGGTCAGCGTATATGCTGTCCAGGCTTTATGTGTCGTTTACACAATGGATACTACGTGGCGGTCGTATGACGCCACGAATGACGTTCTGCTCGATTACTGCTTTTGCAATTCGGATTCCTTGATCCGCTGGTAAGGACGTGTTGCTTCTAGATCCACCAGCATCCCAAGCTTTTCGCCCATTTTGACGCGACTGCCTACGGTCAGTCGTTCATCTGGCGTAAAGGTACCTTTTTGCATTAATAACACAACCGTGGAGCCGAATTCAAAATAAGCTAGCTCCTCGCCCTTGTTCCAGCTCGTGCGCTGTTCATCGGCATACTTGATACTGCTCACATTCAGCGCGCCCACTTTCACGACAGCGACTTCGCCACATTGGTGCGCCATATACGTGATTTGGCGCTCATTGCGGCTAAGTACAGTACGCATATTGACCATACTTTTCTCGTTAACGGGATACACCTTACCTGCGATATGCTCGCGTTCGGTTTGTTTGCCAGTAACAGGAGCATGAATGCGATGATAGTCGCGCGGACTAAGGTACAGCACGAACATATAACCATCTCGATACGATTCCATACGCGGCGAATGATTTAACAGTTCTTCCAGCGTGTAATCCTGTCCTTTGACATTGGGAATCAACTCATTATTCAGCGGTCCCATTGCTGTGATCAGCGCATCCACTGGGCTGGTCAGCGACATGGAGTCAGCATCCACTGGTCGTGCACCGGGACGCAGACGCCGGGTGAAAAATTCGTTCAGTGTATGATAATCTTCCAGCTTTTTTTCTGCTTCTTCAGCCGGAATTCCGTACATTTGAATAAACTTCGGAATCATAGCGCGGCTGGCGCGCGATTGGGCAAAGCTGCCTGTTAGTCGGGATACCCATTTGCGAGAGGATAACTCGGTGAACAGACGAAACATGGTATTGGCCATGATAGGATTGAACCCCTTTCCAAAATAAGAACACCTAAACAGTAACCTATTTTTCTGAAACATGAATCATGTTCTTGGTGATACAATAGACGATCCTGCATGTTCGCCCGTTTGGTGTCGTTATATTGACATATATATACCGCAAAATCAATTGCAGAAGGAAATTATTACAGCATGGTAGCAAAAGAAGTAGAGGTGCATGATGCACATCAGCACTCAAAATGGCAGACTGCATGTTGGAAAAATGATAAAATAGAGAAAGGTCTAGATTCGCCTGTTTATGCAAAACAGGCGTGCCAAAAGATTATTGTATACCTTTTACATGCAAAAGTCACTTTATAATACAGCGACTATGAATAGAAACGACAGGGAATGGAGGCATCATTATGACGACGTTCGGCTTGATCCGGCATGGAAGTACAATCTGGAACAAAGAAGGCCGTGCACAAGGCAGTTCAGACATTCCTTTAAATGAAAATGGTTGGCAGCAGGCGCGTCTGCTTGGCGAGCGTATCGCTGGTGAACAGTGGGATCGCATCTATGCCAGCGACCTGATTCGCGCACAGCAGACGGCACAGGCGATTGCCGAAGCTGCCAAGCTGGACATCTCCTGTGATCCGCGTTTGCGTGAGCTGGACGGTGGATTGATCGAAGGAACGACTCAGGCGGAGCGCATTGAACGCTGGGGTGAGGATTGGAAGCAGCAAGACCTTGGGCTGGAAACACCAGAATCGGGCGCAGCACGCGGCATTAGCTGTCTGAGTGAGCTGGCGCAGCGCTATCCAAATGAACGTATTCTCATCGTTAGCCACGGTGTACTGCTGAACCATGTGCTGAATGCGATTTTGCAGCAGGAGCCGAAATGGCATGCGCTTGAGAATATGTCGATCACTGTTGTTCATTGCGATGATCCAAAGCAATGGGATTGCGAATTGTACAATTGTACCCGCCATCTGTTACCATATGAAACAAACTCGGCGGATTGACGGTCGGGCGAGGATATGGAAAGGGTGGTAGCAGTGGAGCCGAAGTGGCTGGAATGGGCAAAGCAGTTGCAGGCAATTAGTCAAGCGGGGCTAGAATATTCGCGCGATGTGTATGATATCGAGCGTTTCCAGCAATTGCGTGAGCTGAGTCTGGAGATTATGGAACAGTACACGGATGTGGACAAAGAGCAGATTCGTGGATTGTTTGCTAATGAGACTGGATACGCGACGCCCAAAGTGGATGTGCGCGGTGTCGTATTTCAGGATAACCGTATTTTGCTCATTCGCGAGAAAATCGATGGAGCCTGGGCACTGCCGGGCGGTTGGGCAGATATTGGATTGTCACCGAAGGAAATTGTCGTGAAGGAAATTGCTGAGGAATCTGGATATGAAGCAAGAGCCGTGCGCCTGCTTGGCGTGATCGACAAAAAATTCCACCAGCACCCGCCATCACCTTGGCATGTGTATAAAATGTTCATTCTGTGCGAGATTACCGGAGGCGAAGCAGCCGTTGATACGACGGAGACGATGGAGGTTGGCTTTTTTGCGGAAGATGAATTGCCACCGTTATCTGTAGAACGTAATACAGAAAAGCAGATCCGAACGCTGTTTGAACATCTGCGTCATCCCGATCTGCCTGTATTTTGCGATTAAGCTATTGCTGTGTTGTTATTTTGCACGAGGGTGGCTTTATATGAATCCTTGTAGCATCATTTATGAATATAGCAAGATCAGAAGCGATGAAAAGTCTAATCGGCAAGTAGTAGAGCGAGTAGGAGAATGTCTGCATAAAGTAACATGATCGTCTGTTCAAGATGATTCAAACGATAGTTTGTATCAAGGCTAGACGACTATCGCAATATCATATGATGTAAAAAACAATAGGATGCTTCGCTATGTTAATCATGGTACGGTATCCTATTGTTTTTGTGATGGAATCATCTTTTATTGAAGAATATAAATCAATACAGGTAGCACAATGATCGAGCTGAGTGTCGTCCATACAATACATCTGGACACCAGACGAGGCGCAGCACCAAACTGCTCTGCCAAAATGACCGCATTCACCGCTGTTGGCATGGAGGTCAAAATAAACAGTACATTGAACAAAATGCCGTCAATGCCAAGTAACCACAGCAGTAACCACGATAATAACGGAGCCGCTACAATGCGTAAGCTCAGACCTGCCCAGAATGCACGACGGGTTGGGGCAGCTGCTGCGGCAAGTTGCGCGGAATCATTACCGACAGGGACGTTCGAGATGCCGACATTCATCATTTGTGCACCCAGAACTGCCAGTGCTACTGGCGAATAAGCCGCTGCCAGCATGGCAAATCCTTCATCTAATGCAGTGGGTAAGGATACACCATTCATTCGCAAGACGCTCGCAATTATCGCTGCATAAATGGCAGGCAACCGAAAGACCGAATACACCGCATGACGAACCGAAAAGTGAGAACGAGCCGCGAAAAACACTCCAACTGTATTCACAATAATCATCTGCCCGATCACATACACCGAAGCTTTATCCAATCCCAATTGACCAAAAGCCAGCAACACTAACGGCAACCCATAATTGACACAATTCGTAAATGTCGAAATCATAGTTAATCCGGCTTGCTCCTGTGCATTCAGATGAAGCGCTCGACTCAATACAATCGCGATGAGCCATAAAATGATGAGACTGAGCAACGAAAAACTAATGGTATGCCCTACATCCCCCAGCGAAATATCCGCATGCAGTAAAGTGTTGAACACGATCGAAGGTGTTAATACATAGAGCGACAAGGTCGCGAGCGGCTTTGTATCCAGCCCTCGAAACCGCCGTAATAGCACACCACCGATCACCGGCAGAGAAATCGGCAAAAATACCTGATACATCGTAGACAGCAACTGAGTGAGCATAAAGCACATCCTTTCCGGTGAGGTGGATTTCATCGAATATCTTAGAACGTTTTTCACTTTACGCCTGAATAGTTGTAGGGTCAAATACTTGAATCCTATGTATTTATAGGTTTAAACTATTAATTGTATTTTTTTGATTGTTTATATTTATAACAAGTGGATAATGAGCGGTATTGAAGTATCATTCACCTTATAACTAACATAAGACTTGGAACATAATAGTTTCTTTTATTCATTTTTGCATAAATGAGATGAAAAAACCTGATTGTTCTACATGGCATAATCATATGCCTGCAACAATCAGGTTAGTTGGCAAATTAGATATCATAAAAACGAATAGATTCTATTTCAACTCAGAAAAAGCTTGTTTTAAAACATCGTATTATTATTCGCCGACTGCTCTGGCACCTGCTGAACTACATCCCAGTGTTCAACAATTTTGCCGTTGGCTACGCGGAAAATATCGATGACGGCAGAGCCGCGGTCTTGTTTGTTGGCTGTAGAATGAACATGGAGTGCTACAATGTCGCCTTCGGCAATGACACGTACAATTTTAGCCTGATTATCTGGGTTTTGCTTCAATATCGGGATAAAGGATTCCAGTGGTTTGCGTCCTGTTGGTACAGTAGGATTATGCTGGATGTAATCCTCAGCTACATATTTAGTGAGAGCATGAATGTCTCTTTTATTGAAAAAATCATTGTAGAATGTCGTTACCAGCTTCACATTGGCGGCAACCTGCTTGGTGCTGGTAGCTTTCACTTGTACAGGTGTGCCTGCCAGCGGGAACATAGTATTGTCATTGGCGGATTTTTCCGGTACGGATTGACCGACATCCCAATGCTCAACGACTTTATTGTTTTTGACGCGGAATATATCGACAACAGCCATGCCACGATCGGATTTGGTTGTTTTTGCTAAACTGTGTACAAGTACCAGATCACCTTGGGCAATGATGCGTTTGACCTCTACGTTGTAATCTGGATTTTGTTTAACGAATGGTTGGAAAAAGTCGACAAAGGCTTGGCGACCATTGGCAGCGAGCGGGTTATGCTGGATGTAATCGGTAGCAATATAGCGGCTAGCCTGATCAAGCTTATGTTCAGTAAAAATCGTTTTAAACATATTCAAAACAAGTTGTTTATTTTGTGTTAATTGTTTTTGTGCTTTTTGCTGTTGAGTTTGTGGAGCGGTAGAAGTAGCCGTTTTGGTTTTTACAGATACCGAGTTTACCGACTGACAACTGGTGCTATCTACAGCAGCAGCTCCAGCAGTACCAACGGTACTCAAGGTCAGAACAGAAGCGAGGGACATACTTAGCAAAACAGATGTTTTTCTTGGCATTCAGATCACTCCTTCAAAAGTATCGGTCAGCTGAAGCTGCCGGATTGCCTTGATTGTAACCTGTAACATTACATGTTTCAAGTTTACCGAGAAGGACCTTGTAAGCACTGGATGAAAGCATGTGTAAGCAAGTGTTTACCCTTTGATAATAGGATACAAGTGAGGATGAGTGTAATGCAGAATGGCTAAAAATCAGTATATTCGGCTAAAAATAAGCGAATAGTCCTGCATTTTCATCAAATCTTTAAAATAGTATTGCGTCCAATTTATAGTTATATTCATAGTGATGAAGAGTAAGATCAGTAAAATTCGAAGTGCTACGGGAATAAGCAGATTGAGATGTATAGAGTCTGGGTGAACGGCAAATATATGTGGGACTAGTTAAGAACGAAGAACGAAGAACGAAGAACGAAGAACGAAGAACGAATGGTGAATAGTGAATATGAGATAATGAGTAGATTAAGAATAACGATCGTAATATAAATACATAGCAAGAACGGCATTACTAGCTGCCATCTATGACCTACCCCAAAGGATATACGTATAAATAAAAGCCGTTCTGCTCAAAAGAGCAAAACGGCTTTTTCACAATACCATCAACCTATACCAAAAATATTCTTTATTCTTTCTTATCATGCAGCATAATTAACCAGCTCACCAGCTCACCAGCTCACCAGCTCACCAGCTCACCAGCTCACCAGCTCACCAGCTCACCAGCTCACCAGCTCACCAGCTCACCAGCTCACCAGCTCACGGATTGAGCGGGTTAAATGTGATTGGATACTCCTGCACACCGAACACAAAAGCACTCTGGATCGGCTTCAGCTGAGCATCATTTGCTAACTGGATATGTTCCATATGACGCAGCAGGGTTTGTAACACGACTCGACCTTCTAAACGGGCGAGTGGAGCGCCGAGGCAAAAATGGATACCAAAACCAAAGCCCATATGTTGATTCGGTTTGCGATTGGGGATAAATGCTTCTGCCTGTGAGAATTTGCGTTCATCGCGGTTGGCTGCACCGACCCAAGAGATGACCTGCTGTCCTGCCTGAATATGCTGACCTTGCAGCTCTACATCCTCATGCGCCACCCGACCAATTGCCACGATTGGTGGATAATACCGCAGCGTTTCTTCCACAGCCATCGGAATCCATTCGGGATTCTCGCGCAATTGCTGTTGCAGCTCAGGTTGCTCAGACAAAATACGAACCGCATTGGTAATCAGATTGGTCGTCGTTTCATTACCAGCTGATAGCAGCAGGATGCAGAATCGGATAATTTCCAGATCGCTTAATTGTTCTCCTTCAATATCTGCCTGAATGAGCAGAGAGATCAGATCGTTTTTCAGGTGCTCACGACGCTGATTAACAATTTCGCCAAAATACTGCTCTAGTTCATCGTGCGCACGTGTTTTTTCGTCCATCAATTCCTGAAACGCTTCTTCGCTGTCGTCACGCGCACCTTTGACAAGCAGATCGGACCAGTGCTTGAAGGCATCTCGATCTGTTGTAGGTACACCAATTAGTTCAGCAATGACGATTACAGGTAACGGTGTAGCCAGCTCATGAACCAGATTGATATGACCTTTTGTCAGATGGGGAGCCAGTAGATCGTCCGCGATATTTTGGATATGCGGAGCTAGCTGCTCAATTCGTTTCGGTGTAAATGCCTGATTGACCAGATCGCGAAGCTGTTTATGCTTCGGCGGGTCCATATACAACAGGCTTTGATTGCTACGATTGCGCTGAGATGAGAATAATTTTGGGTTTTTGAGTACATACTGTACATCTTCGTACCGGAATACATCCCAGCATTTCCGATTCTCATCATAGCGGACAGGGGTTTGCTCCATTAATTCATTATACGCATGAAATGGATACAATTGGTTCTCCGTTGTGTTCAATTCTCGCATCGGGATATAGTTGGCGTACTTGGTTTTTGTCTGACTCATACATATCCTCCTTCAAAGATGTTGAAATGGCGAATCGATGTCCTTGTACATACATAATCATTTTATATATATTTTTTTACATATAATCTGTCTCTATTATACCCTTTTACCTTTCTTTATACAAATTTTGTAACTTTTACAACGATTATTTCAAACTTTGCGTTGGGTTCTTTGCATATTCGTTCTGAAACAAAACGGTTGCGACGAGTATGATATTTGAGTATATTTATAATTATTTTTATTCATTAATATGAATATTTATTCTATGCGACATTCATTTTATATTGAAAGGTAGAAAGGGGACCAGAGTATGAATGACTTCAATAGAAGACTGGAGCAAAGCAGTTTGCGCACATGGGCGACGCTGCATACCTATACTTTGCAAGGGCTGGCGCTTCGGACGGCACAAGGCTATACCAAACGCTCTAATTCAGTCAGTGTACTGGATTATGATGGGGGTATTGTAGATATGGCAAATAGCATTATGCAATGTGAAGCCTATTATCGTGCAAAGCAGCTGCCAACGATTTTTAAACTAACCGAAGATACAGCATCTGCATCATTTGACCGGATATTGGAGCAAAAGCATTATGACAAACGCGATCTGTCGCTTGTGCAATGGCTTTCGCTGAATAGCAATACACCCGACTACTCTGTTGAACATGCGAGCATACCAAATTTTCCATATGATGGTGCTAACCAACTTACTATTTCTCATCACTATGCCGATCTGGATGTTGCTTCAATAACAGAATGGGTCAAGCTGGCAGATGTTATTGGTGAAATGTCGGAGCAAGCGCAGCAGATGATCCCGCAATTGCTGCAAGCCAGTCAATGTCCGTATAGGGGAATCATCGTTTATGTAGAAGACCAACCCGCAGCTTGTGCGCTTGCTGTATGCGATGAGGATTTTGTGGGTATATATGATGTGATGACGGGTGAGACATTTCGTCGTCAGGGGCTGGCGCGTTATGCTGTGAATGAATTGCTCAACTGGGGCAAGCAGATGGGGGCGCAATATGCGTATTTGCAGGTGGTTGCGGATAACAAACCTGCTTGCAGACTGTATGAGCAGCTTGGCTTCCAGCATGCGTATCGGTATTGGTACAGAGTAGAGAATACCTAACAATCTGATAAAAGCGTTATTTTGCTGCCATAGAAACGGGAATGATTGTTGTGCTATATTGCCATATAGGATGCTGCAATACCATACATACAAGTGATGGGGAAAACCAATCGGTTAGCCAACACGCATAAATCCCGCTATCCTTATGCGCCTTACAGAAGGCTATCCCAACATGGAGCAATACAAGCAAGCCACCCCCACATTGAAAAGAGAATGAAATAGCAGCTATCCGCCTGACCCAATATATTGTAGAGGAGTACATCATTATGGAACAGCAAACGCTTGTGATTCGTGAAGCACATCAGGAGGATATTCCGGTATTGACGATATTGATGGATCAACTCGGTTATCCGGTGTCGGAGGACGATTTGCGCAGACGGTTTACGGCATTGCAGGAGCATCAGGATTATCAGGCGTATGTCGCGGAAGCAGATGGCGAAGTGGTCGGTATGATTGGCTTGATTCATCAGATGCGTTTTGAACGGGATGGTACGCATGTCCGTGTTGGAGCGTTGGTAGTAGATGAAAAGGTTCGTGGTGGTGGCATCGGTCGTGCTCTGCTTCAGGCAGCAGAGGGCTGGGCAGGTACGATGGGTGCGCGGGCAATTACGCTGAATAGCGGCAATCGCGAAGAGCGAACAGGTGCGCATGATTTTTATCGTCATATGGGTTATACAGGAGGATCGACAGGGTTTGTAAAGCCATTGCAGTAAATTTGAAGATTGAGCAATTAAATATGATAGGGATGACAAAAAAGCTGCTTTTCTGGGATAAGAAAAAGCAGCTTTTTTGCATATTATATTGGTACAATAAGCAACCCAGCCGTCGGTATCATTTGCAACGAACAAGGGTAAGTAGAATCTACCCATAAGAACGTGCATGGTTATGAGGCGGGATGAACTTCATTGGTTGCAGCTTTTGGCTGACCATTACGGGATAGATTCGTCCACATACGCAGTAGCTTTTCCACCGGACCGTAGGAGTAGTGGCGCAAATACAACGGGCTTAGCAGCCATTGCAGCGCATAGATCCCTAATGCTACACAAGCACCTGCTGCCACTCCAAGCTGCCCGAACCAACCGAAGCCGTAGCCGTAAAATAGGGTGGTAGCGATTATGCTTTGTAGCAAATAGTTGCTTAGCGACAGCTTACCTACAGCGGCAAAGTGACTCATCCAGCGATGTTCGCTCACTTTGACATATAACCACGCAAAAGCAAACACATACCCCAGCGCGAGTACGGGACCGCCAATCAAAAGCGCCAGCGTTTCCCATTCCAGCACCGGCATGAACCATGGTAGTGTTTTGATCGCCAAACCAAGCGGGAGCAAAATTAGCATGCCGCGCAGATAAAAGAAGCGTTTGGTGCTCGCTTGCTCAAATACACCTTTTTTCGCCATATACATTCCTAGCCAGAACAGGGGAATATACAGCATAGATGATAGAGCAATCAGTAAAAACATCAGCAAAAAGCTAAACGGAGACGATCCAAGTGGTGTCACGGTATTACGATGCAGCAGAATATCCAGATAACTGCCCTGACTATACACAGACAGCATATTCAATGCGTACTGTTCCTCTGCCATACTGCTGCCGGAATCGGATACTAGTACGCTCGCCAATCCCATAAGCAGCAATACTCCAAATCCGATGGATGTCCATACTAGCAATGTAGCTGGACGACAACGAAGATACAGCAGCAATCCAAACCCAAACAGCCCGTAATACGTTAAAATATCGCCCTCCCAGATAAAAAAGGCGTGCGCCATTCCAATTAGCATCAACAGCAAAAAGCGTCTGCTCAGATGCGTATATGGTGACAATTGTCTTCGTTCCAAACTCTCCTTCATTTTCACAATGCCAAAGCCAAATAATAGCGCAAAAATCGGCATAAAGCTGCCGACAACAAATACCTCCAACAGTCCATTAACGACATAATCCAGAGTCGTAAGAGAAACAGCCTGTAGATCCATTAGTCCCCAACTGCCATATTGAAAAATCAGCATATTCGCCATAATAATACCGAGCAGTGAAAAGCCGCGCATCGCATCCACTAACTGTAAACGTGTTCCAGATGTGTTCATGATAAACCTCCATCTTATCGTTGTTGTAGGTGATATGTAGCTGTGATTTTTGTTTCTAGTTTGAACAGGGTTGTCTTCCTTACGTTCAGATAGAAAGGAGAATTAGCCGGACGTTATGTAGATGAACCTTCAGTATGACAAAAAAGGCTGCTATGTGTAGCTACGGGATACTACGACAGAAACGCGAGCTACGTTGCATTTATTTTCCATTTACATCCAGTCTGTGCTCAATGGCGGAGAGAATCCTTCTTATATTCAACAATGTTGTCTATCCTACAATACTGGCTTGTCATCCAACACGTTTATTGATAGCATGGGGATATTGAGCCTTCGCTCCGGCATGCTGCGGTGGTGCAGGCTTATTCTGGAGTAAAGAGGGAGAACCATGAACTGGATCAAGTCCAATTTTAGACTGTCCGATTTTATCGGCTGGTATGTCATTATGGCGATTTTGCTAGTCGTACTGGAGTTTCGCAACAACCCAGATACCGTAGGCTTTGGTAGTGTAGTGCTTACGCTGGTCATTGCGCTGATTCCGTCGGCGATTTTTAGTTTTTGTTTTCGGATGATTACCGGCTGGATCGTCAAGCTGAACAAATAGGTGGTGCGCTCATCACACAGGACAGCCAGCAGATGAACCAGACGACGTACCTGCCATTTCATTTGAATTGATGATAAAGGAGTCCTGACCTGATGATAAGCCATGCGATTGCACGCAGAATACGTGATTTGGAACAATATTCCCCAATGTTGACCGCGCCAGCCGATTTGGATGAATTTTGGAGTCGGACGTTGGAGAAGTTTCGTGATAAGCCGCTGAATGATCATGTGGAAGAACAACCGACACCGATGAAAGCGGTACAAGCATTCAAGGTGACATATGAAGGATTTGACGATACGCCATTGTCGGGCTGGTTTGTCCGTCCGGCTGGTCAAGAGCAGGAAGCGTTGCCGTGTATTGTGATGTATCACGGGTACACCGGCAGTAAAGGATACCCGGAGGAATATGCGCAGTGGGCGGCAATGGGCTATGCCGTATTTGCCATTGATGTGCGCGGACAAGGTGGCGAGACGGGTAATCGTATGCCATCGGAGTTCGGTATGAGTACAGGCTGGCTGACACAAGGGATTCTAGATAAGGAGCAGTTTTATTATCTGGCAATTACGATTGATGCGCTAAAAGCTGTGGAATGGGCAGCCGCACGTCATGATGTGGATGCTTCGCGTATTGCCGTGTATGGCGCGAGTCAAGGCGGTGGACTATCGCTGATTACGGCGGCGCTAAGTGATATTCCGGCAGTTGCGGTCGCTAATATTCCGAATATGTGTCATATGGATTTTGGCATTTTGAATTCGGAAAGCTCGTTGAAGGAAGCGGCACAGTTTGTCAGTCGTTACCCAGAGCATCTTGGTCAGGTGCTGCAAACGCTTAGCTACTTCGATATGCTTAATCTGGGCGACCGAGTGAAGATTCCATTGCTTGTATCCTGTGGGCTGAAGGATATGGTATGTTTGCCGGAAACGATCTTTGCAGCATATAATCGTATCCGCGCACCGAAGGACATTGCAGTGTATCCGTTTGACGGTCATTATGTTGGACCGCATCATACGCGACGTACGATGGAGTTTCTGCAGCAGCATTTTGGATAATATGATGTAGAGTATTCAATTCCAACGCATAAGGTAATACAAACCGCGCAATCGTGAATCGATTGCGCGGTTTTTTGTATTTCTATATTGTCATGTTATGATCACGCTGCCGTCGATTGACGATTCAAGGTCAGCAGCAAAATCAATCCGATAATGCAGGCAGTACCGAGCCATTGAAACCATCCAAAGGGTGTATGTAGCCAGAACACGGTAGTAAGCACTGCTGCTAGCGGCTCCAGACTGCCGAGTAGACTGACTTCGCGTGCAGGTAAGTATTGCAAACTTTTTACATAAAACCAGAAGGCAATCATCGTACCGAACACGATAATAAATGCCATATACAGCCAAATTACCGATGACATATGAGCAAAGTCGGTCTGCCACGGCGGATGAATTAGGCTCAAGCCACAGCCCCCAATCACCATCGCCCAGCCTACAATCGTCAGTGAATCGTACTGCCGGACGAGCGACGCAGCATATAAGGTATAAAAAGCAGCAGCTACACTGGACAATATGCCCCAGATGATCGCGGGTGCTGGTACGGTCAAACCTGCTAGCGAACCATTGGTAAGCAGCAGGAAGCAGCCCAGCAGTGCCAAGAATACCATAATGCCATCACGGGGAGTGAACGCCATTTGCCGACGAAGCAGCAGGTATACAATGATCATTACAGGCGATAAATATTGCAATAGAGTTGCAACTGCGGCATTACCATGCTGAATTGATGCCATATAGGTATATTGCACAGCCAGCATACCTGCCAAACCGAATAGAATTAACTGTCTAGCTGTGGATCTATTGGTCCAAACAGAGAAGACGGCAGAACGACCGCTCAGTATATATTGAAGCGCCAGCAGCAGGATACCTGCTACGAGCAAGCGCGTACTAACGAGCCAATTGACATCAACGGCAAATTGAGCGAACAGCTTTTTGGCAACCGTACCGCCGATGCCCCAGCAAGTCGCTCCGATAATTACAAGCCATAATCCCTTACTTCTAGATGATAATCCCATACCCATTTCTCCTTATTTCTCCATATAAAATACAATGATATGATTAGGATAATAAAAGGAACGATGCAAAAATACCGATATATCATCTAAAAATAACACCAGATTGAGGTGAGGTTACATGTGTGCAACCAGCTTTGCTATTGATACAAGCAATCAGCGCGAGTTGACGCTGCATCGAACGACGACATTGCCACTTGCTTGCTATGAAACGAATATTCGTCAGCATGCGCAGGGCTATATTCCTTTGCACTGGCATGATGAATTGCAGTTTGTGCTGATTACGCAGGGGCAAGCATTATTTCAAGTACAGGATCAACAGGTGCATATACGCGAAGGAGAGGTATTGTTTATCAACAGTGGATGTCTGCATATGGCGGAAGCGGTGCAGGGATATGAATGTACCTATATCTGCTTGGATGTTGCTCCGCAGTTTGTAACAACACAGGAATTATATGCAAGCTGTGTGCAGCCGTATATTCAGGCAACCAATTTGCCGTTTACGCTTATCGATCCTCAGCAGGCGTGGGGGCATGATATTGCGCAAGCCATCCGTTTGATCCGGCAATCGCTACAGAAACGACCTGCCTTTTTTGAAATGGAACTGGCGGTACAGCTAGCATCCATCTGGAAAAGCCTAATCAGCCACGGCTTCCAGCCGGAATACCATGCAGCAGACATGGTCAAAAGCCAGCGTATGAAGCAGATGCTGGAATGGATTCATCTGCATTATGCTGACAGAGTGACACTGGACGAGATTGCTACGGCAGGAGCGTTAAGCCGCTCGGAATGCTGCCGATATTTTCGTCGCTTTTTAAAAACAACACCGCTTAATTATGTGGCGGATTATCGGATTCAGCAGAGTCTAATGCTGTTGCAGGGCGAACGCAGTGTAACAGAGGCGGCGTATCAGGTAGGCTTCAACAGCACAAGTTATTTTATCGAGCGTTTCCGCAGTGTGATGCACATGACTCCACTAAGCTATAAAAAAAGGTCAGAAAAGGTCAAATAATGAGCAAAACAAAAAACGGATGCAAAACAATATAGAAAATAAACGTTCATCATCGTAAATGAACCTATACGCATTTTGTCTGTGCTACAACCCATAGCTATAATGAAGATGTAAGGTCAGTGAAGGTCAAATGAGCATCATGCCTTTTCTGACTGCACATCATTTTCATTATATTCACAGAGGAGGATGCTTTATGTTTGATCTGGTTCCATTTGGTAAACGTCGTGAGGATGCATTTGGACATCTGATGAAGTCCTTCCAAGATGTGTTTCAGGATGAATTTTGGGCGCCGTTCCAATCGTCAACCGTTTCCTTCAAAACCGATATTCGTGAACAGGACGATGCTTATCTTGTTGAAGCAGAGCTACCTGGTTTTCAAAAGGAAGATATTCAAATCGACTATACTGCACCGTATTTAACAATTAAGGCTGTACGTCATGAACAGGTGGACAACGAAGAGAACGAGCAGGGCAAGGTTGTACGTATGGAGCGTCGATATGGTGAGTATGTACGTCGTTTCCATGTACAGGATATTGCCGAAGAGCAGATTCAAGCCTCGCTAAAAGATGGATTGCTCAAGCTGCATATTCCAAAACGTCCGCGTCCGCAGGGCAAAACGATTGAAATTCAGTCGGGTGAATAATTAGCGGATTGTGTATTGTATCAACCTATGTATAACATCAACTGTTTAGGCAACTGGCAAAATGGCTTAAAAGTAGGTAAAATGATCATAATTACGCGTGGGTTTTAGCAAAATTATAATAATGACCAACCGGCACAGCCGGAGA
Organism: Paenibacillus sp. JQZ6Y-1; assembly: GCF_040719145.1. NCBI lineage: Bacteria > Bacillati > Bacillota > Bacilli > Caryophanales > Paenibacillaceae > Paenibacillus > Paenibacillus kandeliae. Next base: position 128,995 of record NZ_JBFDUZ010000003.1, on the reverse strand, counting down.
CTTCATATAATCAGTCGATCCAGACTGAATCGGGCAAAGGTGCATTGTAGATATTTACGGCTATAATGCACCTTTTCACCGTTTATTACGTTATACCTGTATGTTAACGTTGTGGAAAGGAGGGAGAATATGTCCCGCAGTTACTACGATATTCTCGGCGTGTCATCCACCGCCTCCAAGCAGGAGGTCAAAAAAGCCTATCAAAAACTCGCCAAGCAATGGCATCCTGATGTAAATAAGGATGAGCAGGCAGAATCCAAGTTTAAGGAAATCACTGAAGCCTATGAGGTCATCGGCAATGAGAAGAGTCGGCAACAATACGACGAGAAGCTGAAGTACCAGTCAGCGCGTCGTGCTTATGAAGGCGGTGCTGGCAGTTCAGCGGGTCAGCGTTCCACAGGTAGCGGCAGTGGTGCCGGTGCATGGCGCGAGCAGCAGACGAATGCTGGACGAGGATTTGTTGATGAGGATTTGTTTGATATGTTTTTCGGTGAGCGGATGAATGGCTACGATATATTTGGTGAAGCGGCAAGCGGATTGGGCAGCGAATACTGGAATAACGGTGCGCAGCAGCGTACAACGCGTGCCACGATGAATATTACGCTAGAGCAGGCATACCGTGGGGATCAACTACCGGTACAGCTCGGCGGTTCCAAAATACATGTCAAAATCCCTGAACGTATTCAAAATGACCGAACCATTCGCGTTCGTGGAACTGGCGTGAACGGTATTCAAACGGATACTGAGCTGCTGATTACGCTGCATATTCTCCCACATTCCACCTTTGAACTGGATGGCAGTCACTTGCTTGCAACTCTGCAAATTGCACCTTGGGAAGCCGTCTTAGGCTCAGAAGCGCAGGTACAGCTACCGGACACATCGCGTGTACGGGTCAAGGTTCCCGCCGGTATCCAGTCCGGGCGCAAGCTGCGCATTCCCGGTAAAGGGCTAAAAGACGACGATAGCGGATACGGCGATCTAATGCTCAGTGTTGAGATTGTGGTTCCGACTGATCTGAGTGTACGTGAACGCGAGCTATACGAGGAATTATCCCGTACCAGCCGCTACCGGGCAAAGATGAAGCGCAATCGTTAACAGTACGTTATGCTTTGGGATGAAGCAGTGTTGGATTGCATACATGGAGCATTCAGAGCATAACCGACCTGTTTTCCTTATATCCTAGCTATATCATCACGTAGCTATATACAAACAATCTCCCTGCTGTATGTGTGAATCGGACATGTTGCCGAATGTACCATACAGCATTTTTTCGATTTTTTATACCGTAACAAAACGACTACGAATACAGAGTAAGCAGAAAGGACGCGAATCGATATGGACTACAACAAATTGACCAACAAGCTACAGCAGGCGGTAGCTATGGCGCAATCGCTAGCGACTAGTATGGGGCATCAGGAGATTGGCACTGCCCATTTGCTCAAAGCGCTACTGGAACAAGAAGAGGGATTACTCCCCCGGCTGCTGCATAAGCTGAATGTCTCCCCTAACGTAATCAGTCAGCAAAACGATGAACAGCTACGCCGCAAAGCGAGCATTAGCGGATCATCAGCGGTGAGCCGTTATGCGTCGGCAGGGCTGCTAGCTGTATTGAACCAAGCGGAGCAGGAAGCAGTAGAGATGAAGGATGAGTATGTGGCGGTAGAGCATGCCTTTCTGGCACTACTGGAAGTGGACGATGCAGGGAATCGGGATGTGTACCAGCTGCTGCGCCAGCATGGATTGAAGCGCGACGCTGTACTCTCAGCACTCGCGGACATTCGTGGGCATCAGCGTATTACGAGTAAGGACCCAGAAGCTACCTATGAAGTGCTAGAAAAATATGGGCGCGATCTAGTTGCCGATGTACGCGCGGGTAAAGTCGATCCAGTGATTGGTCGTGATGACGAGATCCGTCGTGTCATTCGCATCCTATCGCGCAAAACGAAAAACAATCCTGTATTGATCGGCGAACCGGGTGTTGGTAAGACGGCAATCGTGGAGGGCTTGGCGCATCGCATTGTGCGCAAGGATGTGCCGGAGGGCTTGAAGGACAAAATGATCTTCTCGCTGGATATGAGCGCACTCGTCGCGGGTGCGAAGTATCGCGGTGAATTTGAGGAACGATTACAAGCAGTATTGCGTGAGATCAAGCAGAGTAACGGGCAAATTATTCTGTTTATCGACGAACTGCATACGATTGTCGGCGCAGGGAAAACCGAGGGCGCGATGGATGCGGGCAATATGCTAAAGCCGATGTTAGCGCGCGGTGAGCTGCATTGTATCGGTGCCACTACGCTGGATGAATACCGCACCTATATTGAAAAAGACCCTGCATTGGAGCGTCGTTTCCAGCAGGTGCTTGTGAGCGAGCCGAATGTGGAGGATACCATCTCCATTTTGCGTGGCTTGAAGGAGCGATTTGAAGTACATCATGGAGTCAAAATTCATGATAACGCCATTGTAGCGGCGGGCGTGCTGTCAGACCGATATATTTCCGATCGTTTTCTGCCGGACAAAGCGATTGATCTGATCGACGAGGCATGCGCGATGATTCGGACTGAGATTGATTCGATGCCGTCCGAGATGGACGAAGTCACTCGCCGCATCATGAAGATGGAGATCGAGGAAGCCGCTTTGAAAAAAGAAACCGACGAGCTGAGTCTATCCCGTCTGGAGCATTTGCAGCGTGAATTGGCGAATCTCAAGGAAAAGCAGCTAGAGATGAAGGCGCGTTGGGATAAGGAAAAAGAAGTAATCGACCATATCAATATCATCAAAAAGCAATTGGAGCAGGCGCGGCTTGATCTAGAAAAGGCGCAGGAAGAATACGATCTGAACAAATCCGCCGAGCTGAGCTACGGCATCATCCCTGATCTGGAGCGCCAATTGAAGCAGGCAGAAGAAGCGGCGCAAACTGAGCAGGAAGGACGATTGCTGCGTGAGGCGGTGACTGAAGAAGAGATTGCCGACATCGTATCCCGCTGGACAGGAGTGCCTGTTAGTCGTCTAGTCGAGGGCGAGCGCGAGAAGCTGCTGCGTTTGGAAGAGGTGCTGCATGAGCGAGTAGTCGGTCAAGAGGAAGCGGTCCAACTCGTTGCCGATGCCGTGATCCGTTCGCGAGCTGGCATCAAGGACCCGAATCGTCCGATCGGTTCCTTCCTGTTTCTCGGTCCAACCGGTGTCGGCAAAACCGAGCTTGCCAAAGCGATTGCTGCATCCCTGTTTGATCGTGAGGAGAATATGATCCGTATCGATATGTCTGAGTATATGGAGAAGCATAGCGTTTCCCGTCTCGTCGGCGCGCCTCCGGGCTATGTTGGGTATGAGGAAGGCGGTCAATTGACCGAAGCGGTACGCCGTCAGCCCTATTCGGTCATTTTGCTAGATGAAGTGGAGAAGGCACATCCTGACGTATTCAACCTGCTGCTGCAATTACTGGATGATGGTCGATTGACCGATTCGCAGGGACGCAATGTCGATTTTAAAAATACGATTGTGATCATGACATCCAATATTGGCTCCGTGCATCTGCTGAATGCGATGGAGCGTGACGGGGATATACCTGAATCGGTACGGCAAACGGTACTGCGTGAGTTGAATAGTCATTTTCGACCAGAGTTTCTGAATCGGGTGGATGATATTGTGATCTTCAAGCCACTGAACCGCAGCGAGATTCGTCAGATTGTGCTCAAGCTGGCGGAAGGGCTGCGTCAGCGTCTGCATGATCGTCAGATTGGCTTGCAGATTAGCGAGGAAGCAGCGAGTCTGATTGCAGACGAAGGCTTTGACCCCGCATACGGTGCGCGTCCGTTGAAGCGGTTTATCCAGCGTGCATTGGAAACGAAGGTCGCCCGTGCATTGATTGCTGGGGAAGCATTACCGGGTTCCACAGTAGATGTGACCGTGCAGGATGGGCAATTGCGTGTACAGATTGCTGCGGCGTCTTCGGCGCATCCAGTAGGCACGTCACTATAAGATAGAAGCATTGCATACAGCGTAGAATAGCAGCATCTATTATAATGAGAACATGTGATAAGAAAAGCCGGATACAAACGGGAAACAAACCCGCCATTGTATCCGGCTTTTGATATGCAAAGTCATTTGTTGCAGATGCTTCCAGAATGAACAATAGCCCTACGACAAAATGCCATCCGATACGCCAATCGTCTGTCCCAGATGCTGCTTCATCCGCGCGACTTCTGTTCCAGCCAGCATCATAATACCAATGCCATGATTATCATTGGTCACCGTACGCAGATCACGATCATAATATTCCGGTGTAAAGGCATATCGGGAGCCGCTGCATACACCATGCACATTACCTTGACGGTCGATGGCGTAACGGGTCAGCCCATTCCATGCCTGTTGAGCGGCGGCTGTATACATACCCGGATCACGTAGCCAGCCAAAGCGAACTCCGCGTGCGAAGCCATAGGCAAACATCGCTGTACACGATGCTTCTTCATACGTATCTGGCTCGTTTAGTACTTGATGCCATAGTCCGCTATCTGCCTGCAATGCAGCATACCCCGCACACAGATCATTGAAAAATGCGATCAATTCGTCACGTTGTGCATGCTGCTCTGGTAACGCTTCCAATACTTCCGACAAGGAGAACAGTGTCCAGCCATTGCCGCGCCCCCATGGAACCTGAGTCGCCTGATTGTATTTAAAATCATACACATGCGACATGATCTGCTGCTCCGGCATATACAGGTATTTACGGAACAATAGAAACTGGCGTGCTGCCTCATCCAGTGCTTCCGTGCGACCCGTCAATTTGGCATACCGAACGAGAAACGGTGTACTCATATACAGATCATCCGCCCACATCGTATTCGCAGCATATTCGCCAATACATTTCCGGTAAAAGGCACCATCCGGTTGCCGCTCCAATCGGGTGAGCATAAAGTCAGCAATCCGATCCGCAATAGGCAAAAAGGTAGGCTCTTCGCAAGCAGCATACGCTTGCAGCATCGCGGAGCCGAATGAGCCGCAATTATCCAGCATTTTCAGCATGACGAGCTGCTGATTGATTGCAGGGAAGCCATACTGCTCCCGATCCCACAGCGAATACTCGTACATTACAGTACAGGATTGCACATGCTCGGCAGCATAACGGACAATATCTGGACGATTCAAGTAGTTCCCTGCTCGCAGCAATCCATAAATGGTAACACCGAGCGGGTAGTCCCAGCGTCCGTAATTGGTCACCTGTCCAACCGTCCATTTGTTGCTGAGCATGGCATTTTCATAATATGGTCGAATCCATGTCCCCGGACGATCCAGCCGCCAATATGTATGCTGCGAAACGGAGCTGCCATCGCAATCATACAGTCGATCCATCCGGTTCATCCATTCCGGTGCAGGTTCCGCTCCATGAGCAAACGGTCCGGCATACAACCAATTTTCCTCACCTGTTCCGCGGATACGCCACGGTAATTCTGGCTGTAGGGTCTGTTCTTTGCCATCTACATGTATCGTGAATTGCCACGGTGCTTCTGCATTGCTGCAGGTACTGCATACCAGCAGATCGTTCAAGCCAAAATGAATCGGAACGGTCACATCGAAGCTTCCCGCCTGTTCCAATTTCACCGCTTCTTGCTGTTGTAGCCAGATGTGTAAGGGACCGCTTGCTTGACCGTGCAGACGAACCGAATGACTTTGCGGATCGGTATGATGAATGCGTGTCCACGCATAGACACTCTGATTCACCGTCCGACCATACATGCGTTCTAGCGGAGGCAGTGTCTGCTCCTGCTCATTCCACGTCTGACGCGGCAACCATTGCAGACCGTTATCCTGCTCTTGACCGAACAGATCCAATGATTCCGGTTGTATGTTGCGATCTGGGGGAAACGGTTCCGAGTACGCCCAGCCAGCCTGCCCTGCACGTTCCGCAAAAGGGGATACCACATTCAGAATTCGTACCTTGCCTTCATCCGATCCGAATTGGCAGCCAAAGCCAGCAGGTGTATATTTCATTTCCAACAGCAGCGTATTCCAGCCTGGCTTGATGTCAATCGACGTCTTCACCGTAGCATCTGGCTCTAGCTCCTCCATAACGTTGGAACGGTAATGCAGCGCTCCGTTAAAGAAAAAGCGCACAGGTCCATAGCAGCGCAGCAGCACATCCAGATTACGTTCCTCATCACCCCAGACCAGTCCAGCGGCATATACCAACTGCCCTTTACGAGCCTCTGGGAATCGCTGTCCCAGATTCAGATCATACAAGCCAGCAGACGTTTGCAATATGCCCTCTCGCTGAAAGGCACGATATACAAAGTCCGCCTGTGCGTTAGCACCGATATATCGCTCCGCCAGCACCTTTAGCACCTGCGACTGATCCTCTCCAAAACGGTAATACATACTCTGCGGTTCATCAAAATACGTGGTCATGCAGCATCGACATCCCCTTCACGGATAAATGACAGACAAAACACATCGTAGAGCATCTTTTGCCAAACTGTTGTTCAACTGTTGTATATATATCTTCAGTATAAACGACATAACATACAGATGCTATGTATTTTTGTTAACGCTTACAAAAAATATGCAATCCGTCCGGTGTTATACCGGTTCGGTTGCAAACAACTCCTGCGCCGTCTTGATAAACAGCCGTGTTGCCAGTGAAGCTTGCTCTAGCGAAGGTACGGCAATACCAATTTGCCGCTGAATAACAGGATATACGGGCTTGACGACCAGCTCATGTGGGAACATTGACAGTGCTAGATCGGATACGATGCCGATGCCCAATCCTTGCCGTACCATATGCACGAGCGTACTGACATTGTGAGTGGTAAAGCGGATTTTGAGTTGGCTTTTCTCTTGGTCAAATGCTTCCATAATCGCCACCTCATGACCACCTTTGCATAGGATCATATCCTGCTCGTGCAGATGCCGGATGGTAATCTGCGGCTGCTTTTGCAGGGGATGGTTGTCTGGCAGTAACAGAACCATATGGTCAGAGTGCAGCGGAATGGCATCGACCAGCGGATCAGGTAATAGAATAATGCCCGCATCCAAACGGCGACTATGCACCCATTCCTTTACTTCATTGGTAGAGCCTTCATGCAGATCAAAGATGAGCTTGGGATAATTTTGCTGAATCTCGTGGATAATCGGTGGCAGAAAATACGCCGACGCCGACGGAAAAGCGCCGACCGTGATCGTACCGACTTCCAGACCTTTTTCCGCAGCGACCTGCTGCTCCACCCGATTCATGCTTTGCAAAATCGAGCGGAATTCACGTACAACGCGTTGTCCGACATCGGTAAGCAGCACGCCCTTTTTGCGGTCACGCAGCAGCAGCTGTACATCCAGTTCATTTTCAATACTGGCAATAGCATGACTGACTGCTGGCTGTGTCATATGCAGCTCCTGTGCAGCCTGTGTAAAATTTAACGTTTCTGCTACACGTACAAAAATCATAATCTGTGTAATGGTCATAACAAAATCGTTATCTCCTTCATGAAAAAGATTCATTTTATTTATCATAACAAAAAAGTTAACATAAATATAGAAAGAGATACGTACATTTGAACATATGGATAGGAGAGAAAGGGTATGAACGAATATTCAACAGATACAGGCAATCATCCGTCATCCTCTAGGCATGGTCATTCAGTAGATTCTATACAACGCCAGTCCAATGGAGGTACGACTACTGGCTTGTCATGGAAAGGAAAACGTAAGCGCCAGATGATCGGGCAGAGTAGCGAATTACGCAAAATGGAAAAGCTGAATGCAACGAATCAAGAGCAAGAGAGCAAGGGGCTATCTCCTAAAACAACGCTACTGCTCGTACTGTTCCTCGTTACCATCTGGGGAATCAACTGGCCGCTGACCAAGCTGGCGCTACCGGATGTGCCGCCGCTCTTGTTCTCTGGCCTGCGTACATTGATTGGCGGCGTGCTACTGCTGGCACTGGCATTACGCAATCGCTCGACATTGCAATGGAAACGCAATTGGCACATATACACCGTGCTGGCGATTTTTAATATTGTCGGATACTATGGATTGCAGACGATTGGTATCGGCTATTTGCCAGCCGGATTGTTCTCGACCATTGTGTTCTTACAGCCGGTATTGTTGGGATTATTCTCATGGATGTGGCTCGGTGAGCGTATGTATATGATGAAAGCGATAGGTCTGCTGTGCGGCTTCGCTGGTGTAGCGGTGATCAGCTCTGGCGGTCTGGGGGGCGAATTGTCGCCATTTGGTATTATGATGGCGATTGCTTCGGCACTGTGCTGGGCAATCGGCACCATTTATATGAAGAAACAGAGCGCACGCATCGACTCATTATGGGCATTAACGATGCAATTGCTTATTGGCGGCGTTGTATTGATGGCGCTGGGAGCCGGTACGGAGAACTGGCAAGATATTCACTGGACACCGCAGTTTACCGGCATTCTGCTGTTCATCTCAGTATTCGTGATCGCTGGCGGCTGGCTCGTGTACTTCAAGCTGCTGAACAGTGGGGAAGCGAGTACCGTTGGATCGTATACGTTCGCGATTCCAGTGCTAGCGAATGTATTTAGTATTTTCCTGCTGGGCGAGATGGTAACGATGACGCTGTTCGCTGGTTTAGTACTGATCGCGATTGGGATTGGACTGGTGAACCGGAAGCAGCGAGCCAAGGCTATTTTGGAAGATGCGAGTCAGTCGCGAGCATCGGATGTGCTGAGTGTACGTTCAGAGTGTAAGCAAGGGTGAACGTGATCACTCTACGGTTGATGTAGTTGAGTGGTTTGGTGTGGTAGGTGAGAAGTATTGTGCGTGATAGGATGAATGGATGTTGTATGTTTGATCATAAATGAATACAAGGCGTAATAAAAAGGAAGTCTGTTTTTTGCTTAGATGAGCATAAGGCAGACTTCCTTTTATTTATGTTTGCACACTATTACCACAAAACGTAGTAGATTTTGTGTTGTTGGTATACTTTATTTTCATATTAGAGGAATACATTTACATATTCGTGTAATAAAATAGAGCCTATTGTCTCAAATTTTACAAATTTTATAAGTATATAATTTCATATCATGCATAATGAAATTATTTTCGTTATTTAAAATAAATAATAAAAATGCATAAAATTAATTCATTTTTCCTAGGTTCCTAGAACCTTTCTGAATTCAAACCTTAGACTTAGCAAAATAGAAATCTAACTATATTTTTGTCGAAATTACTTGAACCTACCCAAAAGAGACAGCTTTGTAACCTTTTATTGGTAAAAAAAAGAGCAAAAACGGCATTTTACTATAAGTTAGTATCTATATTTTCCTTATACTGGGAAGATGGCTCTATTTACCCCGTGTAACAATTCGGACACAATAAAACATGTAAAACTTATTCAGGAATCAGAAATACAATTTCAACTTCATGGGAGACAGAGATGGATCATGCCTTTCAAATTGTTTTTTTTCTTTTGTTAATCATATGTATCGTTACCGATTGTAAAAAACGTATGATCCCAGACATCATTACATTACCCGGAATTTTGATTTTTATGTCATGGCACTGGATGAGAGGTGATCTGGTATGGTGGGAACCTATTGCTGGAATAATCGGTCTCGGGGGTATTTCCTTGTTGTTAGCGATAATAAGCAAAGGAAAACTTGGTGGTGGAGATATTAAGTTGTTTGCCATGATCGGTGCATACCTCGGATGGTCAGTAGGAATCTGGGCATTTCTGTTTACCTTTCCACTGGCAGCACTGCTGGCATGGCCGCTACTTATTTTGAAGAGAGTAGCTCCGGACAAATTAAAAATTCCGGCAGAATTACCTTTAGCACCATTTATAGGAATGAGCACAATTTTACTTATAGCATTATTACAGAAGGTGGCCGAAGCTCATGTTTGAATCCAAAAAACGCGCATTTGTATTTATGCTACTGGCAATCGTACTCGGAGCTGTAGCTGTCATTTTGTTTTCTACCTATATGCGAGAAACAAAAGCTAGCTTGGGTGAATTTGTTACGGTTCAGGTAGCGGCTGAAGATATTCCAGCAGGTACAGTCATCAATTCCTCACTACTGACGGATCAAGAGATTCCACGCAAATATATGATGGATTCATTGATTATCAATCAGCAGCAACTTGCCAATAAAATATCGGTTGTGCCAATCACCAAAGGTTCTGTCATTACCACTTCCGTATTGCGAAACAATACCTTTGTCAAAGGTGATTATCGTCAAGTGATGATGAGAGCACCAATGGCTGTATTCGATGAACAGATTGATGCATACGATAAGGTCGATATTCTGTACTCTTACGATTCACAGCAGGCAGGAGATAAAGGGCAGGCTGGAGACAAACGAACAACTAAAATTTTACTTAAAGATGTCACTGTAAATAGTGTACAAAAAACAGGGAGTGACATTACAGCTATCGGTGTACTTGTCAAACTTAGCGATTCCAAATCTGTAATCTGGGCATTGAATTATGCGAAAGAAGTACGCTTGCTAAAAAGCGGTAGTAGTAAGGATGTAGGCGATGGAAATGAAAACTCATCCACCAATACTTCATCCAATCAAAGCGATAAAGCTAGTGAAAAAGCAACTTCCACTACCAACAATCATTCTGATTCAGCAGCAAAGGCGAAGTCTGAGTCGAAAAAAGAAAGCAACAATACATCTAGTCAATCTACTACAGACAAACAGCAAAATAACAAATAATAGAACAAGATATTCAACATCAGAGGGGGTTCTCATTTGTCTACAGTAAAAGTTTCCATTATCTCAAGCAATGAGCGCCTGACCCAGCAGCTCATTCAAAATATTCATTTTTACAATATGCAGCTCGGTGAAGTGATTGAGAAACCACGTGAAGCGTATATGCAGATTCATCCGAAAGAGCCACGAATTATAGTATTTGCTGAACCGGAAGAACAGATCGAATTAACGCCAATTGTGATGCAATTGAAAAAAGTAAATGCAGGTGCGCCCGTTATTTTCCTTAGTCGTAGTGGGGATTTTGAACGTATTCGTGAAATGTACCGTGCCGGAGTTACGGATGTGCTTCGCATTCCAGATGAACTGGAACAACTGGAATCTATGCTGGAAAAGGCTTCACAGATTGCTTTGCGCGGCAGTGATCATCGTCCCCTCCTGCAGCATGGTAGAAGCGGCGGTAAAATCATTTCGGTCTATAGCAGTAAAGGTGGGGCAGGAACGACAACAGTCAGTGTCAATACAGCGCAGGCGATGGCTTTGCAAAATAAAGATGCCCGTGTATTGCTAATTGATCTGAACTTGCAATTTGGCGGTATCCAGCATTATCTGGATATTGAATACGAACGCAATCTAGGCGATTTGAAATCGGTCATGCACGAATTAACATTCAACCAGCTTAGCAGCGTATTATACAAGCTGGAATCGTCCAATCTTCATCTGCTTATGTCTCCTGCACATCCACAGGAAGCGGAGAATTTTACAGGAGAAGATATTGAGTTGCTATTCAATGTTTGTCGGCAAAATTTTGACTATATCATTCTTGATCTGCCGCGAGAGTTGAATGAGGTGTCCATTAGTGCCATCAGCCAGACCGATCAACTCGTTTACGTATTGAATCTGGATCGGTCCTCTATCCTCAGTTTGAAAAGTATTTTGAATATTTTGGATCGATACCATTTGATCGATACCAGTCAGATTGCTTTGATTATTAACAAATACAGTCGTCGCTCTGATGTCACTCGAGAAGATGTAGAGAAGATTATCAATTTGCCAGTTCTTGGTTCAATAACAGAAGATGTAAAAGGCAAATTGCAAACGAGTGCCAATCTAGGCATGCCTTTAATTATGGAACGTCAGGAGAAACTGAAAAGTCTAAAAGGGCTGGTTAAAGAATTTATTCAATTGCAGGCTGCATTGAGTGGACAGGAAGGAGGAGAGCGTCATGTCGATCTTCCGAGAGTTGAGCAGCAGGCTTGATGAACAGGCAATCGAAGAACAGAAACCGCTGGATTATATCGATTATCTGTTCAATCATTACAAGAATCGTTTGCTAAAAGAAACCAATCTGGATCAGTTAATTAAATTGCCCAATTATCAGAAACGCCGGGCGATTGAGAAACTGATTACCGAGATGATGGATCAAGAAAAAGTAATCATTACCCAGATGGACAAAACTCGATTACTGGATATGATACTGGATGATTCTGTTGGCTTTGGACCGTTGGAGCCATTGTTACAAGATGATGATATTACCGAGATCATGGTGAACGGACCAAATGAAATCTATATTGAGCGCAAAGGTCAGATTACGCTATCTGATATTAGTTTCAAAAATGACGACCATATCCGCAATATTATTGATCGCATCGTTGCGCCAATCGGTCGCCGTATTGATGAAAGCTCGCCGCTTGTAGATGGTCGTTTGGAAGATGGCAGTCGTGTCAATGCCGCTATTCCACCAATTGCACTGCATGGACCTGTCATCACGATTCGTAAATTTAAAAAAGACCCGTATACCATCAACCATCTTATGTCATTCAAAACGCTTACTCCCAAAATGTCGCAATTCATCGAAGCGATGGTCGGTGCCAAAATGAACGTTATTATCTCCGGTGGTACAGGTAGTGGTAAAACGACGTTGCTGAACGTTGTATCGGCTTCGATTCCGATTGGAGAACGTGTCATTACAATTGAGGATATGGCAGAGCTTCGCTTGAATCGTAAAAATGTCGTTTCGCTGGAAGCGCGTCCCGCCAATATGGAAGGTGCTGGTGAAATTACGATTCGGCAACTGGTCAAAAATGCTTTGCGGATGCGACCAGATCGCATCATCGTCGGTGAGGTTCGTGGTGGCGAAGCGATGGATATGCTTCAAGCAATGAATACGGGTCATGAAGGATCATTAACGACGATCCACGCCAATAGTCCACAGGATGCGATGTCCCGTTTGGAAGCGATGATCTTGATGAACAATTCCTCCATGACTGCCGAAGTGGTACGACCATTCATCTCGTCTGCGATTCAGCTGGTTGTTCAGACGCTGCGTTTATCGGATGGTACACGCAAAGTTGTCTCCATTGCCGAGGCGATTAGTGAGAATGGGATCATTCAGCTCAAGGATATTTTCCGCTTTCAGCGTATTTCAACCGAAGCGAGTGGACGGATACGAGGCAGCTTTGTCACAACTGGCTACGTTCCACGTTGTGCGGATAAGCTAACTACATTCGGTTATGACCTTGGTGCAGCGTTTTTTGAACCTGCCGAGGAGGAGATTCGGTATGACAGTTGAAACCTGGTTTTTGATTCTACTGTTTTTGACTGTAGTGGTAATTACGTTTGCGGTACTTGAAATATCTGCTGTACGCAGAAAAAGCAAACTACTGAATAAACGTCTTGCAGAACTGCATACAGAAGAAGTGAAAAGTCGAAAAAATATATACCTTCGTTGGGCGGGAAGATTCAATCGATCCGATTACGGGAAAGATTGGGAGCAAAAGCTAACCGGAGCCGATCTAAGCATTACCGGTTTTAACTATGTGCTAATTCAATGTGTATTGCTATTTGTCATTACCTACTTGCTGAATGTGCTACTAGGGATGCGGTTTCCGATGGATATGATCGTTGCCTATTTTGTAGTTACGATTGGATCTTCGCAATGGCTGAAATCCAGACGGCGCAAATTTGCTGCCCAGATTGATCGTCAGTTGCCGGAAGTATGCCGGATGCTAGGAAGCTCCATACGTGCCGGAATGAGTATCCAGCAAGCAATCGGTATGGTAGCAGAAGAGTTGAAGGCACCTGCTGGTCCGCTCTTTCAGAACATGGCAAGAGAATTGAAGCTTGGCAATACCATGGATACCGTGTTGAGCGATATGACTGACAAATTCAGTAGCCGCGACATTCGCCTGCTAACCCAGACGATTACCATTCAGCGCCAAGCAGGTGGGAATCTCGCCAAAGCGATGGATCAGCTAGCGAAAACATTGGAAGAACGCGAAAGAATGAATAAAGAATTGAGCAATCAGACAGCAGAGTCCCGTTATATTGCATTGACTCTGGCTCTGATGCCCGTATTTCTGGTTGTGGCATTTAACATTGTTTTCAAAGGGTTCATTACACCGTTGTTTACCATTCCAGGTTTGATTTTGCTGGTGGTGGTAGTGATCCTGATGCTAATTGGTTTTATGGCGATTCGCAAAGTAACCAATATAAAGGCGTGAATGCATAATGATATGGACCAATACTTTTTTATATACCGCCTTACTATCATGGGGCGCGGCTGTCTTTTTCTACTGGCGTTACCAGCTGAATCGTCTGAAGATGCGTCAGAAGCTTGGCATGGTTTCGGATAAAAAAGAACGTACCACATTTAACGAGCGTTTCAAAAAAAGAGTGTTTTCCTGGTCGGAGAAATTGATTCCGCTAGGATTGCGATTTCGATTATTTACCAATCCAGTCAAAATTGAGCGGCAGATTGAACTAGCTGGACATCCTGGTGGATTACGCATTGATTCGTTTTACGGGTTTCGCTTTTTATGTGTATTCACAGGATTGCTACTGGGAACTTTATTAGTCTGGTCGGGATTTGGGAATGGAATCATCTTGATCCTATTTATTATGATCGGGTTGATTTTCCCTTCTTTGTGGCTTCGAGCTGCTGCCAGAGAACGACAAGAACGACTCGGTCTGGACTTGCCCGACTTTATGGATGCGATGAGCGTATCGCTTCAAGCAGGTGTACCGATGGACCCGGCGATGAAGCAGATTGTGTCCAAAATGGATGGACCGCTGCAAGAAGAATTGGTTCGTTTTCAACAGGAGCTAGATATTGGTGTTCCGCGTGATGATGCGTATGTGAGATTGATGAATCGCAATCAGAGTCGTGAACTGGAAACGCTGGTCAATTCGCTTGTACAGGGGAGCCGATTGGGTGTACCGATCTCTCAGACATTTCAATTATTGTCTACAGATATGAGAGAAACGCGAATTGGCATGATGAAAGAGAAAGCAGCCAAAGCAGGGCCGAAAGTAACGCTCATTACAAGCTTTTTAATTTTACCGGCAGTATTATTGTGTGTTGTCGGGTTGCTTGTACTGAACTTTATTTATAATCCAGAAGGCATCGGGATTTCATGGGATGCATTGCAATAAGTGAACAGCTAGAAACATTTTTTGAGAGGAGGTGAATAACAATGTTGAACAAAATGTGCTCGTATCTGTATGCCAAAGCATCGACAATCGGTCAATATACCAAGAATGAAAAAGGTGCACAAGCGATTGAGTATGTAGGTGTAGCAGCAGTAGTTGTTGTTCTGATTATTGCATTGATGAGTCTGATGAGTGATGATGGCGGCGGCATCGCTCAGGCTTTAGTGGATAAAATCAAAGAGGCAATTGAAAAAATTAAAATTGGTGGCTAATCCAATGAAATTTAATAAACATATTCGAAATATAGTACATGTCATCCGTCAACATCTTCAAAACGAACGGGGCGCACAGGCGATTGAATTTGTCGGTGTGCTGCCGTTGTTCTTTTTAATGGTTTTGATCGTATTTCAGTTTGCTTCTGCTGCCATTACCGCAGTAACGGTCAAACAGGCTGTCATGGAGGGAGCACGCGCAGCAATGGTTGAGCAGTCCGGCGAGTCTGGTTATCAGACAGCTATTCGTAATTTTGCTGGCAATTATAAAATTGCGGATATGAGCAAGTCTGAGTATTCATCTGGTGGAAATACGTATGTTACGGTCAAAGTCACATTGGAGTCTCCGATGTTATCAAGTAATCTGTTTGATACTTCGGGTTTGTCCATACCCATTTCTTCCAGTGCAACTGTACGTAAAGAAGATCTGGATGATTTGCAGTAACCAACAGAGAGATTCTCATGTAAACCATACACATAACAGCAGCAAGAACATACGAATGCGAAGTACCAAAATGATAAAGTAAGCGGGAAGGAAGTGGTTATTATCCGACGCTTAACATGTAAATTCGGAGGAGCACTGCTTGCAGTGCTATTCGTTTTTATGTTGATCATGCCTGTCATGGTTAACGCTGCTCCATCTGAATCGCCCATCCATTCCCATCTAAGTGAAGTAGAAGTGGAGGATCGAAATAAGACACCTCAGGAGACAACCACAGATACAGCCGTTCCACCACCCGGGGTGCAGCTTCCTGGTAATGAAGCAGGTAACGGCAATCAACAAGGGGGAAACGCAGATTCTTCCGGTTCCGGTAATCACGAGAGCAATCAAGAAGGCAATTCCCAAAATGGCAATGCTCAAGATGGTAACAACAGCAGTAATATGACCCCAGCGACTCCAGTTCCAACGGATGGTGTTTCTGTTCCCAGTACTGGAACCGTACAAACTCCGGGTAGCAATGGCACCTCTACGTCCACTATAGATCCAAATGGTGTACAGACGAATCCAACAGATACATCGGCAGTGGATACCGGAAAAGGAGATCAACAGGGAAACGAACAGCAGGATAATCGTCCATGGTACGAAAAATTATGGGATAAAGCCAAAGATGTAGTTGCTCATCCAGTTGAGAGTTTAGCTAACTTTGGTAAGGGAGCTGCTGCAGGATTAATCGGTGCTGCAGCTGTAGTTATTGTAGTTGCTGTAGTTGGAGCTCTCATTCTCAGTGCGCCAATATCCGTTCCTGTATTGATAACTGCCTTGGTTGTTGGAGCTGTAGTAGGCGGTATCTATGGATTGGTAGCGGGCGATAATTTTAGTTTTATTGCTGGCATTGGTTATGGCGCGCTGGCTGCAATATCTGTAATAGGCATTGCGCAATCCGGTATCGTTGCAGCTTTCCGTGGCGGTGTAACTTTATTTCGTAATCAGGGATTAAAAGCATTGGTTACACAACTGGGAAGAGGAGGACTTAATTATTTTAAAGGTTTAGCACAAGGTGCAGTAAATGGATTTCGAAGTTTAATTACTGCTCCCATTCAAACGATAAAATCCGCTGTGTTTAGTGCAAGATTCTATCAAGCATTTTCTGTAAACTTTGCTGTGAGTGGAGCCAGTAAACTCATTTTGGATCAACAATATCCTAGCATACAGGATATGGGAATGATGGCGCTTGAGAGCGTAGCTGGAGCTCTAATTTTTGATAAAGTTGCGGATGTAATCAAGGCGCCAGCAGTATCAAAATTTGGTCAGTCTATCGCAGGTTTTTTTAGTGGTATGGTTGAATCAATATCTATGACATCAATAAAAGCTGCTATTAATAAAAAAGATGACAAAAGTCTTGAACAGCAAGCAGCGGGAGAGTTTTTCAAGTCCATGTTTGTAGCTCCTCTTTTTGGAAATATAATGAGAGGAATAAGGGATAAGAATGGTATTTCGACTAGTTTTTCAGATTTGTCTGATCGTGGAATTAATGTTTCTTCCTCTGACATTGGACAGAAAAGTATTACTAATCGGCAACTTAATTTATTGTGGAACCGAAGTGGCAATGAGCAGACTGTAGAAAGATGGGCGCAAAATGGTCCTTCCCTTACACAAAGGCAGTATGATGATTTACTTGGGAATCAAGAGCGTCTTGATTTTCATGATCGATATTTAAAGCCAGGGGAGAAATTGACAGGTGAGGTCACGAATAAGATACCAGATTGGATAGACAGCCAGCAGACAGAAGCAAACAAGGCTAAGAAATGAGGTGATATAATGATTGGTTTTTTAAACGAGAAATTTGATAAAAAAGTGCAGCTTCTTTGTTTGCAAATCAGTACTGCAATTTTTATACTAGGGTGTTTTCTTATTAGCTATTTAAACAGAAACCTTCAAATCATTGATTTTAAAACTAGTGTTATTCTTTCATGTATATGTATTGCTCCTTTCATTACAACTGCCATACTACGATATATTGTTTCTGACGCAAAAGAACGAAGGGTAACAAGAATGCAGCTCTATTTTGCTATAGTTGTATTCGGAGCAATCTCTTATTGGCGTTATGGAAGATAATTGACGATATGATTTATTGACTAAACGACATAGCAGGATGTGAATCCAATGAACAAACCTTTATTCTTACTTCTTATGATATTCGTACTGCTAGCTGGCTGTAGCAAGAATTCTGCGCAACAGCCAGCTAGTACTGCTGCTCCAACGACGCAGCAAGATACCACCAACAATGAAGACACAACCAGTACAACAGTTGATCCTTTGGCGCAACCGGTTCCCGTACATGTTGTTGTCAGTGGTGGAGAAGAAGCAGCGCAATCGTCGGACACTGCTGTTCCAGCTGACATTGCACAAACACCAGAGAAAGAACAGATTACGAAACTACTGGCATCAGGTGCTGTTTCATTAGATAATGGTGCAAATTTCAAGCCAGATGAGCCTATCACGCGCTCTCAATTCATCCATTGGATGTATGGTTATGACAACAAACATATCAAGCCCAAATATGCAACGACGCCAAGTTTTAGCGATGTGGATACTGCCAATCCCGACTATAAGTTAATAGAAGGATTACAGAATGCCGGTGTCATTACAGGTTTTCCAGATGGCACAATGAAATTAGAGAAAGAACTGACCCGTCAAGAACTTACGTTACTATGGGGCTGGTATCAACGCGAACGAAGTATTACCAATCCCATTGTTGATAAGTCAATCATGCAGTTTGTATTAAACAAGTATAAAGATGGGAAGAAAATTGGCGATACGTATGTATTTGCAGTTTCCCACTATGCAAAAGACGAGCAACACTCGCTTGAGCAAGTGTTTGGTGTGACAGATACTTTAGAGCCTCAACAACCGGTCACCCGCGCACAGGCTGCACGTTGGATTGTAGATAAAACTGTAATCAATGATCAACAGAAAGAACAACAAGAAAAGACAGCTGAACTTGAACAGGAAGCAGAAGAGCATACTTCTGGATCAACAGCTGAGACTACCGTAACTGTCAATGATATCGCGAGTAGTCCTGTGCAATGGCAAATTGCCACATTATTAAGAGCAGGTATTGCGGCTACAGATGAGCAGGGCAACTTTCAACCAGATGACAGTATTACACGACGCGACTTTATTCGCTGGATGCATGGATATGACTATAAGGAACTGAAAGATGCCGATCAAGCACCAGCAGCATTTTCCGATGTCGATCCTGCCGATCCAGACTATGCACTAGTAGAGCAAATGAGAAAAGCAGATGCTTTGCCTGCTCTGGATCAAGACAATACATTGAAGCTGGACGAACCGCTAACGCGTGAACAATTAGCTTTGTTATGGGCATGGTATCAAGATATGAACAGTGTAAAAGACCCTATTCTTGCTCTATCTACTGTGCAGGATTCGCTCTTTACCATCAGTGATGCCAAAGATATTGGTAAGGCTTATCAAAACAAAGAACCATACATTCGTGCGGTTGCTACATTTGCTTATGGTGAACCGACCTATCGCAATGTGTTTGGGTTTACTACATTATTAAAACCGCAGGCGGAAGTTTCCCGAGCAGAGGCGGCTCAATGGCTAGTTGAGTATACCGACAAGTAAAAGCACAGCATACAGCAAGCAGTGAACAAGGTTGCTATATCTTGAGTATCAAATAGGTGCTATATGTTGAGTATCAAACAGCAGATTCTTAAACTGCTCTAAATCTAGTTTCATAGCTTCTTTAGAATGGAATGAACAATAATGGAGAGGATACACATGAACAAGTGGATCGCAATCTGTCGTGAACGAATGAACAATGAGCGTGGCGGCATGTCGATTTTGACAATCGCGACACTTGCTTTTGTCATTCTAGGCAGTGCATTTATGTTTTATTATTTTACCGTGTTCATTGAGAAACGGCAGGCTCAAAATATTGCGGATGCGGCTTCGTTGACAGCTGTGCAAGAAGTGAAAAAGCAGTATGAACTTGGACTGGAACAACGCGCAGATGAAACGATTAGCGATTATCTGGAAGATTTGCAAAAGCGGATGGAGGCTCCTGATGATGGAGCAGGGCCAACACTAGAAGAAATGATTAAGGACGATATTCAGACTCCAGAGCTTGAAGATATTTTGATTGGCGAACAGTTCGATGCACAACGCGACTGGCCGTTAGTAGTAAAAGAACCTCATTTTGCAGATGATTTTACAGCTAGTAAAAATGGCGACCTCTTATACGAGCGGATGGTACAGTATTCTGGTCAAATCTCCGCAGCTGCAAGTCTGGCAATTCAGGAGAATGGCGGCAATACGTCCGAAGGCAGTCTGACGTTTCCAGTAGAGCGTGAGCCTAAATTCAAGTTGACTGCTGCACGAACACTGAGTTTACAAAATATCGGTATAGAAGAAGATATTATGGCGGCATCTGCTGCGGGGATTGGCTCAAAAGATATTCCGATTGATGTGAGCAGTAAAACACCTATTGTGATTCGCTGGTGATGATGGAATAGGAGCCATGTACTGGCAAGTAGAGTGCTCGCATTGTAGTATTCTTATCCAACATGATTCCAGCATTTTGGATGATAATGAATGCACAAAGTGAATATTGATAAATAGTATGGAAAAATATAAAAGCCAGCTTGGCAGGCTCTCTCCACCTGCCAAGCTGGCTTTTGCTATCTACATCCCACCCATATCGTCAATCATCGCTCTCATCTCCGATTTCACCGCTTACTTTCAGCCCTTTTAATCTTCCCCTTATCGTTTTTTAAGCTGAATTTATACTTTATCCGGTATAGTAAACTGTGTTTTGTAAATAGATCCACATCACCGGGCACGAACGGAACGAGATCACGTCCGGTAGATGAACAGATAGGGGGAATGACAACAATGCTTCAAGTCCAGCAAGTCAGCAAATATTTTGACCAGCGGCGGAGTGTGGACGGGATTGATTTTGAGATGGAGCGTGGGGAGATTGTCGGGTTTCTTGGTCCCAATGGTGCGGGCAAGACGACAACGATGCGCATGATCACTGGCTATCTGACGCCAACATCCGGGCAAATCTGGGTCGACGGCATCCCGATGCACGAGCAATCGCGCAAAGCGCGGGCGCGCATCGGGTATTTGCCAGAAACGCCGCCGCTGTATCCCGATATGACGGTGCAATCGTATCTACGTTTTGTCGCCGATCTGCGCGATGTACCTGCGCGCCAGCAAAAGCTGCGCATGAGCGAAATGATCGACCGTCTCGGTCTGCAAGGGCGCGAACGTCAACTGATCCGTTCGTTATCCAAAGGCTACAAGCAGCGGCTTGGGTTGGCACAGGCGATTATTCATCAGCCAGATTTGCTTATTTTGGATGAGCCGACGTCAGGGCTTGATCCGAATCAAATTGTAGAGATTCGTCAACTGATCCGCGAATTGGGCGAGCAGCATACGGTGCTGCTGAGTACGCATATTTTGCAGGAGGTCAGCACGCTATGCAACCGGGTGTTGATTATTAACAACGGCAAATTGGTGGCAGATGGCGCATCCAACCAGCTCGACAGCTCGCTGAACAACCAATTCCAAGTCGAATTGGAAGTGAAGGCGCGCCCAGCGGCGCTTCGCAAGCTGCTTGATCCGTGGAAATGGGCGCAAGCAGACTATACGCTGTCGGAGGATCACCAGCAGGAGCAGTTGATTCAGGTTCGTTTGCAAGGAACGGACGATACCGATTTTCGGGAAAAGCTGTCGCTGGAACTTGGCGCTGCACGCATCCCGATTCTGGAGCTGCGTAAAGAGCGCATGAGTCTGGAAGAGGTATTCGTGAAGCTGACAACAGAAGCGGCGGCATCTGGGAGTGCGCAGCCTATTGTGGTGTCAGACGCAGAGGAGTTTACGAGCAGTGATGTAGATTCCAGCCCTACAGACAAACCAACCAACACCAAAGGGGGCAACGCGCAATGAGACGAATGTGGGCGGTGTGCTCCAAAGAACTACAGATGTACTTTTTCAATCCGACCTCCTATTTCGCGATTGCCGTCTATGTACTGCTGTCGAGTCTGATGTTCTACGTCAGCTTCGTCGTGTACCAGCCGAGTATTATCGACTACCGGCTCGTACTGGGAGATACGATGTTCATGCTGCTGATCGTTGTGCCGCTCTTAACGATGAGGCTGATGTCGGAGGAATTTCGGCAGGGCACGGATGAGCTACTATTAACCTCACCCATTAGCGCAACCGAGATTGTAGTCGGTAAATATTTGGCATCGCTTGGACTGTTACTCGTGCTGATCCTATGCAATCTAGTCTATCCGCTGACGATGTCCTTTTTCGGCAAACTTGATCTGACGCTACTAGGATTGTCCGTGCTGGGTGTATTCCTGCTCGGCGCAGCGATGATGGCTATCGGATTGTTCGCTTCCAGTTTATCGCAGCACCAGATGGTAGCGGCAGTGATTGCTTTTGTTATTTTGCTAACGCTGTGGCTGATGGATTCATTCATGTCCGGCGTTACGGGTTCCAGTTTGCAGGAATGGCTGACTCCATTTTCCCTGTCCGCGCGGATGAATAATCTGATTAAAGGCGTGCTGCACGGACCGGATATTTTGTTCTATATTACCTTGTCGGCACTGTTCTTGGTGCTGAGTATTCAGGTTGTAGAACGGAAGCGGTGGAGGTAATGAAGATGAGCAAATGGATTACACGTACCAATGCAATTGTCGTCTCGGTGGCGGCGATTGGCATTTTTATTGTATTGACGTTGTTTTTGAACTCGCTGGGTAATTTCCAGACCGATTTGACAAAAAACAAGCAAAACACGCTGTCTGACCAGACGATCAGCACGGTGAAAAGCATTAACGAACCAGTCGAGGCGATGGTGTTCATGAATGCGCAGGATGCGCAGGTGTATACACGCGAAGTGACCGACCTGCTGGATGAATACCATAAGTTGAACAGCAAGCTGGAGGTCAAGCAATACGACCTATTGCAAAATCCCGAACTGGCGCGCCAATACGGCGTAACCGAGAGTACCGTTGTACTGAAGCAAGGTGAACGTACCAAATCGATCCCTGTCTACAATATGTTCAGTAGCAATGGTGCTGATAGTACCGACAGTGAAGCAGCAACTGCGGCTTCGTATCAGTTTACCGGCGAGCAGCAGCTTACATCCGGTCTGTTATCCCTATCGTCGAGCAAAGCGTACAAGGCGTATCTGCTCAATGGGCATAACGAATTTAACACCTCTACACTGAGCGTGCTGGCAGGGCAGTTAAAAGAAGAGAATATCGATGTATCCGAGCTGTCACTAGCACAGCAAGGCAGTATTCCCGACGATGCTAGCGTGCTGATGATCGTTGCCCCGCAAACTGATCTGAGCGCGGCGGAAACGAAAGTCATTCGTCAATATGTCGACAAGGGCGGTAAGCTATTCCTGTCGCTCGGCTTTAACGAAAAAGCCAAAACCGCTTGGCCCAACATCGATTCCCTCATGAGCACATACGGCATTACTGATACCCATGCGGTAGCGGTGGAACCGAAGGGACAATCGCTGTACGATCCGCTAACCATCGTGCCGGAATATGGCAACCATGAGATTACGACCAAGCTGGCTGCTAGCAATCTGTACACGATTATGTCGCTGTCGATTGCGCTCAAGCAAGAAGCCAAAGACGGTTTGACTGTCACACCGCTCTTGTCCAGTTCAGCCGATAGCTATGGCGAAACCAATCTGTCTGGTCTGCTGGAATCGTCCACCAAGAAGGATGCCAATGATCTCACTGGTCCGTTTGACCTTGGCTTTGCCGTAGGTGGCTCAGACGGCAAGCCGAAGGCGATTATACTCGGTGGCTCAACCTTTATGATGGATCAATCGATTCAGCAGCAAGGCAATCTGGACTTTGTCGTGAACAGCATCAATTACCTGATCGGCAATGACAGTCAGGTGACGATCCGACCGAAGGTGGAAGACCAGTACCAGACTGCAACATTGACACTGCCGCAGGCGCGCACGATCCTGATCTCCACCGTTATCGTATTCCCGCTGCTGTTCGTGGCGGCAGGAATCTTCCTGTGGTGGAGACGCCGCAGAGCGTAAGAAAGGGGCATTTCTGATATGGTCAAAAAGCTACTGCCCTCGATTATCCTGCTGCTTATTCTAGCAGCAGGTGTCGGCTACGCATATTCCCAGAATTTTTTCCAAAAGCAAGAAGACACTGCGGCAACACCGGCAGAGAGCAAGCTGCTGACGGTGGAAGATAGCGCGGTACAAAGTATTACGATTCGCTCCAATACAGGAGATAGAAGCAATTCTTCCGGTGTCATGAATACTGGAAATGCAGCCGAAAAGAAGGATACTTCTACTGTCCGATTGGAGCAAAAGAACGGACAATGGAGCATGACGTCACCCGCTGCGTATCCGATCAACATGTATATGATCGACGATTGGTTGAGCACGCTCAAGGCGGCAACCGTACACAGCACGGTTGAAGAACAGCCGTCCGATGTATCCAAATACGGATTACATGCAGACCAGCCGAATATGACGCTTACTACCAAGGATGGGCAAACCTATACGTTGCTGTTTGGTGACGAAGTACCAACCAAAGGTTATTATTACGCTCGTTTGAACGATGGTCCGATTATCGAATTATCGGAGCAAAGCATCAATGACCTGTCCGGTACGGCATTCCAGTTTATCGACACTACGCCGATTGGCTGGGATGACGAACAACTGAGTAAGGTAGTTTGGAAAAGCAGCGCTCCGTCTGCGGACTGGACACTGACCCATAAAGCCAACAGCGCTGATCCGTCCCAAGATGAGTGGACGCTGAACGGCAAATCGCTAACGAGCGATCTGGCAGGCAATATTACGGATGCGATCAAGAACATGCCAACCGCTGAGTTGCCTGTACCAGCATCGCAGGTGCAGTCGTACAAGCAGTTACTAACGCTGGATGTGCAACTGCTGAATGGCGAGAAGACAACGGTACAGCATTACACCGGCTGGCAATCGCCGCAGGATCGGAATCATATTTGGATTGTTGAGCCGAGTGGGAAGTGGGCGTACCAGTTGACGGCGGATAATATCTCTACCGCTGCGCAATCGGCTGATAGTGCGAGTTCATCCTCTGAGAAGAAATAAAGCCTTCATCGTCAGCGCTATACAGCATTGATATGATATCCGAGTCCGAGTACCAAGTGAGTATATTGAATAGTTGGAAAATATCCGCTAGCAGTACAACGATATGCAGTAACATAATTGCCAAATAAAAAGCAGTCGATTCTCTACAGAATCGACTGCTTTTTTATTAGCGTTATTCGCGAGTGATGGGATTGGTTAGTTCCGTATGTCCCATTAAGCTGTCCGTTTCTTTTCCATCAACGAGTACTTCGATACTGGTGACTTCGTTAAACTGAAAGAATGTTTTTTTCAAAGCCTCGATTGCTAATGCTTCTCCGCCAGCTCCTAATCTTGCTTCATTGGGGATATGAATATCCAATGTCAGTTTCCCTTGAGCAAACGTATCTGAGCGCAAATCAATCGTTCCCCATAAAGGAATAAGATCTTTTTGCTTGCTGTCTTGGAGAGCAGCGTAGGTTGCACTGTATTTTTGTGTATCATCGTTGAAGACGATAGTTTGAGTATGTTCTTCCAATTTTGATACTTGAACGTCAGCATAATAAACGTTAATTTCTTGAGACTGTTCGTTTGTTTTATCTGGAGAAGTAGTCGATACAGCTTCACTGCTTACAGGATTAGAACCTTGAACCATATTGGAAGCAGGCTTATCTATACAAGCTACCGAAAATATACTTACCGCACAAATGACCAATGCTACATACATTCCTTTTTTCATACCAGCACATCCTCGTCAATTAGTTCCTGTTCTACAACTCCAAGTATTCTTTGATTCCATCCACAATAGCTTGAGCCGCTTTATTCTGATTCTCTTTGGACATCATCGCTTGTTCTTCTTCGCTGTTACTTAAAAATCCAATTTCCAAAAGAGCAGCCGCCATTTTGGTTTCGCGAATCACTTGGAAACTTTCATTTTTGACCCCGCGATCCGTAAATCCTAAAGCTTGAATCAATTTTTCGTGAATGATTGTTGCTAACTCTTTACTACTTTCACGTTGGTAATAGTATGTCTCTGTTCCTTTGGCCTGAGGAGAGAGCAGGACGCTATTCGCATGGATGGATACGAATACATCGGCTTGAAGATCATTCGCCAGTTTCACTCTTTCTGATCGCGTAGGATAAACATCTGTTTCTCGAGTCATGATTAACTCAATATTAGGTTCCTGTTGCAACAGATTTTGAACTTTGAGACTTAACGCAAGAGTAAAATCCTTTTCGTGTTTTTGCGTGATGCTTGTTGTGCCGGGATCGGTTCCTCCATGCCCTGCATCAATAACGACGACCTTTTTGCCATTATTTATAGCGGGGAGAGGTGCAGAATTGTTCAGCATACTCAAATCCAATATAAATTTGCCTGTGCTGGTCTGCTGCTGGTATTGAATGGCACCTACATTTGTAAGTTCGATGACAATACGAACCTGAGCAGGATCATGTTTATACAGGGAATAGCGGATGTCCTTTATATTTGGAAAAGAGCTAGTGTCCAAGCGCTCCATTGCTCCTACAGCAGGAACATTTTTCATATTCCCAAAATTAGTAGAAGGGAAGTCTAGAACAATGCGATTAGGATTTTTAAGCGTAGTAATAACTGGCGTCGTTTCGTGATCCAATGAGACGACTAGTTGATCGTTGGCATAATTTATTTCCTGTATAAGATTGGTTGTTGTATCGTTAGGATTCTCCAAGACAGGTGGAGATATGTTAGGTACAGGGCTGGATAAAGTCACGATTTTATCGCTATTATTCCAACTAACGTCTAGACCCATCGCTTCGCTGACAAAGCGTAAAGGAACCACAACCGTATTGTTCATTAATTGAGGAGCTACGTTAAGTTGGACAGTGCGATTTCTTATAGACGCTTCGTTTTTTCCGACCGTCAATGCAACGGAGCTTTCTCCTTGTTGGATATTCACGATTTGTGTACTTTGATTCCAATTGACAGTAAACTTTAAATGTTCAGCAACGACTCGAATGGGAATCATAATATTATTTTGTACATTAACGACTCCAATATCTTTGGGTAAATCAAGCTCTTGACCATCCAACATGATTCTTGTCTGATCGGTAGCTGCATGAGTAGGTATGGGAATGAATACAAACAAAAGCATACTAAAAAGCACGATCCATATACTGTTTTTCATTGTGCACCCCGGTTTTGGTTTATGTAGTAGTGGATGTTGTTACATCGAAAAAATGCCCTATATGTTGATCTATGTATAACAGAATCTACAGGAAAGTAACGAAAGCATATTGATTGGATCGTTTTGCAATCAATTTAACAATAAGGGAATTCTACCTGTTATTCACCTCCTTACAGCTAGATATTAGGTTGTAGTCACATCGTTTCAATCTGTGCTGAGCTGTACTTTATGTATTCTGTACATCCATATAGGCGTTTGAGCAATGCAATTGATTTCTTATTGCTGTCAATAGATGATTTTGCTTGCTAAGTAGTGAGACGCTATTCTAACAAGAAAGTTGTGAATAAAATGGTTTTTGTTCAATATTATTTAAATAATGGTTTTTTATTCTAGATAAATCCATGATTGCTGAATGGTACTATAGACAATTGAAGTATCTAGTTCTTATATATATCTAGGTTGATTGCACAGAGTCACAGCAGGTTCAAAAGGATATCACTGGACATAGACTACGCTTGTAGCAAATCCGAAGGAGCTGAATAAACAAAATGACGTATAGATCTTACGCCCAATCAAGCGTAAGTCTCTATACGTCATTGTTGTTAGTTACCCGACAAACGTCCGACCTTTAATAAACACATGCTGCAATGCCATCTGCTCATCCAACACCAGCACATCGCCTTGCTTGCCAATTTCTAAGCTGCCAAACTGCTCGTACAGATTCAACTGACGCGCCGGATTGCCGCTTGCTGCTTGGGAAGCCTGCAAGATCGATAGTCCCGCCTGCTCCACCAGAAAACGAAAACCCTCGATCATCGTCAACCGACTGCCCGCCAGTGTGCCGCTATCCTCTGGCAATGTGGCAACGCCGTTGATCACTTTGACTGGCTGATCGCCTAGCATGTAATCGCCGTCGCCCAGACCAGCGGCGGACATGGCATCAGTGATCAGGATCAGGTTGTTTTGCTGCTTGAGCTGTGCCAGCAGAGACACGGCTGCCGGATGGACGTGAATGCCATCGGCGATGATCTCGGCGTGAATCGCTTGCGTACTGAGTACAGCACCAGCCGTTCCGGGCTTGCGATGATGCAGTGGGGTCATGGCATTGAAGGTATGCACCGCATGATTCAGCCCGGCATCCACCGCGTCCATGATCTGCTCGTACGTGGCATCCGTATGACCAGCGGCAGCAGTAATATTGTGCGCGCGCAGCCATGCAATCACTTCCAGCGCGCCTTCGCGCTCCGGTGCGAGCGTCAATTGCTTGATCAGCCCCGGATATGCGGCATGCCATTCTTCTAGCCATTGCACATTTGGCAGCACGATATGACCCGGATTTTGCGCACCCGGCCATTTTGGGCTAATAAACGGACCTTCCAAATGCACACCGACAACCTGTGCGCCCGGCATATCGCCTTGTTGTACATACGCATGTACTTGCTCTAATACCCGGTCAATATCTGCACGCGGCGCAGTCATTGTTGTCGCCAGAATCGACGTAGTACCTTGTCCAGCATGGAACGTAGTAATGGTGTCCAGCACTTCGGGATTGGAATCCATAAAGTCCTGCCCCATGCCGCCATGCACATGAATATCCACAAAGCCCGGTAATACCAAGCCGCCTTTGGCATCATATACAGGGATGGTATCTGTAGCAGATGGGGATGCATCGCCTGTATCTGCACTTGGAGTAGAGACCGTATCAGTACCCTGTTCCATCGCTGTTCCTACATACGTAATCACACCGTTTTCTACAATCAGCGTTCCGTTCTCGATTACCTGCTCCGGCGTTACAATCTTGCCATTGACGATGCGAAAGGAAGTGGGGACGGGTGTTGCGTTTGAATCATCGGTATGGGTCATTGCTGAAATAACCTCCCAGCCTCCGCATCCATCAGTACGGTTACGTTCGGGTGCAATTGCAGCAGCGATGCTGGGCAGAGAGTGGTGATTGGACCGGTCAATGCACGGTGGATGATCTCCGCTTTGTCTGCACCGCGTACCATCAGCAGAATCTGACGCGATTTCATAATTGTACCGACGCCCATTGTGATCGCTTGTGTTGGCACTTCGTCGATGGAGTTAAAATAACGAGCATTCGCCTCGCGCGTTTCTGGCAGCAGATCGACCACATGCGTGCTTGGCACCAGTTCATTGCCCGGCTCGTTGAAGCCGATATGTCCGTTGTGCCCGATACCGAGTACTTGCAGATCAATGGATGCTTCGGATAGCATTTCGTCGTATCGACGACATTCCTGAGCTGGATCAGCCGCCTGCCCGTTTGGCACATGCGTATTTTCCGGCAAAATATCGATATGGTTAAATAGATGCTCATTCATAAAGGTACGATACGAAGCTGGATGATCCGTCGGCAATCCCACGTATTCGTCCAGATTGAAGGTTTTTACCTTTTCAAAGCTGATTACGCCTTGATTGTAAATAGCGATCAGTTCTTTATATAATCCGACTGGTGTACCGCCTGTTGCCAGACCAAGTACCGCGCGTGGAGATGTTTGCACCAGACTGGATACGATATATGCTGCTACTTTACCAAAATCCTGTTCATTGCCTACCTTGACCAAATTTACCATGAATCTCAACCTCCTGAGTCTTTGCGGTAACGCCGCACATTTTTATAAGACAGCTCCAGCTTGTTGACCGAATCGTTAAACTGGGCGCTGATCATACCGGTGAATAGAATATCAATAATATGAAGCTGCGCGATGCGGGATGCCATATCGCCGCGCCGAATGCCTTTTTCTAGTGAGGAGGAGAACAGTGAGATGTCCGCGACTGATGACAGCGGATTGGAGCTGTACTGGGTAATGGACAGGGTAGTTGCTCCATTTTCCTTAGCGCAGGAGAGCGCGTCAATCGTTTCTTTAGTCTCGCCAGAATAGGAGATGGCGAGCGCAACATCCTCGGATGTGAGGGTAGAGGCGGACGTAATCTGCATATGCGAATCGGCGAAGGCGGTGCAGTTTTTACCGATACGAATGAGCTTCTGGTAAAAGTCCTGCGCCACAATCGACGAGGTGGCGATGCCGTACAGATCAATGCGCCGTGCACGGATCAGATAACCGACTGCCTGCTCCAACCGCGGCAGACTGAGCAGCCGCGTTGTATCGTTGATCGAGGTCACATGATTGGACTCAATCGCTTTGACGATCTCGGACAGCGGATTCCCGGCGATGATGTCCTGATACGAACCGGGGATCGATTGCTGCGCCAGCTCGGCAGCCAGCTTCATTTTAAAATCGGGAAAGCCTTCAAAATGAAACGTCTTGCAAAAACGCGTCACTGTCGCTGGGCTGATGCCGCACTGTGTCGCCAGCTGCGTGATCCCCAGCCGAATGATGGACGACGGCTGTTGTAAAATATAATGGGCAAGCCGACGTTCCTGCGGAGACAGCTTATCCAGCCCCTGTTCCAGTACATGAAGTATCGGGGACACCGTTCATTCCTCCTCGTATGATATAGAATAGGTGTAAATGATGAAAATAAATTTCATATTCTCATTCAGCTGTCAGCATAGTTATATAAAGACAATATAAAATCATATCACAATATTTGTGAAAATAATTCATTTATGCACTACGATATAAAAGAAAATAATTTTCTTGAGTTTATAGTAATTCATGCCATGAGGGAATGCAATAGTCTTTCCACTCAAATGATCCCTTTTGTAAAGAACATTAACAAAAACCACCCTTCGCAACTCTGTGTCAGGTCATATATAATGAGAACAGAACGCAAAGCATCAGCTATTCATTTCAAACATACGAAAGGAAACCGTTATGGGAAAAAAGAAACAGCTGAAAATGCACAAAGTCGGAGATGAACATCTGGAGCAATACGTACAACTGCTGCGTTATGTGTTTCAGGTGACGCATCAGGATTTGAACAATATCGGTTGGGAAGAAGCCGAGATTTTGGAAGTATTCGCATCGACCCTGCATCAAGCGGATGTATGGGGCTGGTTTAACGAGGACAAGCTGATCTCGCAGGTAGCGGTCTACCCGTTTCAGGTGCGGATCTTCAATACAACATACGAAATGGGCGGTCTGACCAGTGTCGGCACATTCCCCGAATATTCGGGTCAGGGGCTAATGAACAAATTGCTGAACAAAGCTTTGGAAAATATGCGGCTCAAGGGGCAATCGATCTCGTATCTGTTCCCGTATTCGATTCCGTATTATCGGCGCAAGGGCTGGGAGATCATCTCGGACAAAATCGTGTTTGAGGTGAACGATTACCAGCTGCCCAAGATGAAGCAGGTGCCGGGCGAGGTGGAGCGCTTCATGGCGGAGAGCGATGAGGTGAAGCAGGCGTACCAGCATTTTGCGATGCAGACGCATGGCGCGTTGGTGCGTAATGAACTGGCATGGCGGGAATATTTTATGTGGGATTTGGACGATCTCGTTGCCGCTATTTATTACAATGAAAAGCGCGAGCCGGAAGGCTATGTGCTGTACTGGATTGCAGATGAAGTGTTCCATATTAAGGATATGATTTTCCTAAATGAAGAAGCGCGGATCGGGTTGTGGAACTTTGTCAGTGCGCATTTCTCGATGATTACGAAGGTGCAGGGCAATATTCATACGAGTGAGCCGCTAGCGTTTCTGCTCGAGGATGCGGATATTCACGAGTCCATTTCCCCATACTATATGGCAAGAATCGTCGATCTAGAGCAGTTTATCGCTGCCTATCCGTTCAAGCCAGATACGAAGGAGCGAGTATGGACATTCACGATGGAAGACCCGCTGCTGTCATGGAATCAGGGTGTGTTCCGTTTGCATATTTCGCCGGAAGGTCAGGGTAAGGTAGAGCGTGTGAGCGAACCGACGGATTCGCGCATTGATATTCAGACGATGACGACGATGCTGCTCGGCTACAAGCGCCCTGATTATTTACGCAAAATCGGCAGAATTACCTGCGGCGCGGATACGCTCGATATGCTAGAAGATGCGATTGAGCAGCAGATTCCGTATTTCTCGGATTATTTCTAAGTTCACACGGACTATTCAAACGCAAAAACCAATTGCCACACTCTGCTTATTTCTATGGAAGTAAGGAAGCCAATCCTTAGGTATGTAGGTGTATCAAGAGATAACGTTATTAAGATGTAAATGTATTGAGGTATAACTCTATCAAGACATGAGTCCATCAAGATACAACTCTATTAAGGCATAATTTCATAAAGATATAGCTCAATAAAGATATACGGAAATAAAGAGCCAGTACACCGATTCGATGAAGAATCAACCGTGTACTGGCTCTTTATATTTGGTCTACAAATGGAAAAGTATGTGCGAACAGAAACATATCAGGATGCCTACTTTTATTCCTGCTGATCTACACATCTATACATACACATGGTTCTTCAAGCCGCTTGCTTACGTCCGCTGCGCATCTCTGGCAGCACAAATCTCCAAACGAGAAACACCAGCACGATCAATTGCGGAATGAGTGTTTCCCATGTCGGATACACGCCCAACCAACTGATCGACGGCATACTCGTTATTGTATGTGCCGACAGCTTGCCTGCGACTTGCAGCGAGTGAATACTTTCGCCAAGGAAGCGGAAGACGAGATAGTAGATCAGCACAGTTGCCGTCAGGAAGAACGGGCGAATTGGCAGCTTCACACTGAAGCGGATAATCAGCACAGCAATCACGATCAGAATGACCAGCGCCAGCCCGATACCGAGCAGCAGCTGAGACATCGCAATCGCTGGTGCCATCCCAATATAGAAGATTGCCGTCTCTGCACCTTCACGCAAAATCGCCAATCCTGATACCGCCGCCAGCGACCATAGGCTGCCGCGTGCAATCGCACCGCTGACCTGATTCTCGATATAGCTGTTCCAGTTTTTTAAATTGGCTTTCTGATGAAGCCAATTACCGACACTAATCATCAGTACAACCGCTACGAGACCAGTAATGCCCTCGATCAGCTCCCGCGTGCTGCCGCTGGATGCCATTTGTGAAAAGGCATAAACAAACAGCGCAGCGATAATACCGCTCAGAATCAGACCCGACAAAGCACCACTCCAAATCCAAGCGCCCGCCTGCTTGCTGCCACTGCGTTTAGCATAAGCGAGCAGCGCGGCGAGTACGAGAATCGCTTCCAGACCTTCGCGCAGCAGGATTACCGCTGCATCCCAGAACGTATACGACGTTTTGGAGGTGATAGGAGTTAATTCATCCAGCATGGTGTTGAC
Source organism: Paenibacillus sp. JQZ6Y-1 (assembly GCF_040719145.1). Lineage (NCBI taxonomy): Bacteria > Bacillati > Bacillota > Bacilli > Caryophanales > Paenibacillaceae > Paenibacillus > Paenibacillus kandeliae. The sequence goes on along the minus strand of NZ_JBFDUZ010000003.1, from coordinate 95,662 downwards.
CACCGTTGTCGCCTGATCCCAGTTGGGCGGCGTTGAGACGAGATAACCCTGTGCTTCGGACATTTCATTTTCAACTGAGGTATACGTGGAGGAAGAGGAAATCTGTACTTCACCCTCCACCAGCGGCCACATCGTAATGAATTGCTGCATCTGCGTCGTTGCTTGCGCTGCATTCTGCTGCTGAATGGACGATTGCACCTGTTGCAGTAGGGCGACCGCATCGCTCAGATGCACGTTGCCATTTGCCGGAGCGCTATCGGCGATATTGCCAGCGGTGTACTGATTGAACAGATCGATCAGCTTTTGCGTTTGTGCTTTCGCTTGATCGGCGCGCGGTGGTTCGGCTTGCAGCGCCACACGGATCATGCTCATCGTCGTTTCCAGCTGACTGTACACGGTAAAGTTATCGGCACGAATCGCATTTTCCACATTTGGCCAAGCGGCGACAATCTGCTTGTAGCTGGCTTGTGCTGCTTGCCAATCGGCTGCATTGATATGTTGCAGCGTCGTATTCGTTAGCGGCAAAATCTCCTGCACCGCCTGTTTACCAGCTGCGGACGGACCATTGGCTTGGGTAGCGTTATCGCCACTGCTGGAAGTTGTACCATTGGCTGTCTCCGCGTAGCTATTAACAGCACGAGCAAGCTTGCCCAGTGCGGATGTTACCGCATCCGGTTGGCTCTCTGCCTGTGCCAGCGCTTGTTGTGCTGTTTGTAAGGCAGTGTTCACATCATTCGCCTGCTGAGATGCCGCCGAGGTATCCAGCTTTGCCCAACCGTCAGCGAACTGCTTCAGTTCCTTATTAGCATCGCTCCATTTTTGCTGCCCTGCATCGACGAGTGCACTCCCGACGAGTGGAAGCAGATCGTCAGCAGTTGGCGTGCTTTCCGCTGCAAAGGCGATGGAGGCGGAGAACGAGGAAAACGGTGATGCTTGATGGGTGTGTACAGTGTTTGCTGGAAGGCTATTGGTGAGCGTTAATGTAAACAGTGCAAACACCGTGGTCAGCAGGGCGATCCGGTAAGGGGTATAAATATTCAGCATATGTTTGCGCATGCTGCGTTCCTCTTTTCACTAAAAAGTAAACGGTCGATCCCAGCGATAGCTGGATCAACCGCTTCAAATTTGCCATCTCTATTCATGTGGGAATATTCATGCGATTACACAAAGATATTCGTCGCTGTTGCGCTGGCTTCTATTTTCTAACGTGAATGGATAACCAACCGTTCACGCCATAAGGAATGTATCCAACGATAAAACAAACTGTCCAAGTGTAAGTCAAAGTATCCACGCTTATAGCAGCGTATCTCCGATATAACCGCCCTGACGTACGCCGGGGAAGCAGGCGAAGGTGGCACTACCGATATGCTGCGTATATTCGTTCAGCGCATCAATTTCGGACAGACGCTTTTGCATCGGAATAAACTGCTTATCCAGACTGCGCTGGTAGCTAATGAAAAACAGTCCCGCATCTAGCTGTCCAGTCACTTTATCCATACCGCTGGAATACGAATATGGACGTCGCAAAATCTGCATCGTGCCGTCGCCGCGCGCAACTCGCATATGGGCATTCATCGGAATGACCGGCTGTCCAGAAGTATCCTTGGCATTCATATCGCCTCGGTCAAATTCATGCTGCGAACCAAGTGGAGCGCCACTGACACGATATCGTCCAAAGGTCTGTTCCTGATCGCCCAAACTGGAGCGATCCCATACTTCGATACGCATACGGATACGTCGTACCGCCATATAGCTGCCGCCGGTCATCCAGCCTGCATTATCCTGCGGCTGTACCCAGACGACCTCGTTCATCATCGCAGCATCCTTGATATTCGGATTGGCGGTTCCATCCTTGAAGCCCATCAGATTGCGCGGGGTGGCATTGTTCGGATCGGCTGTAGTGCTGCGCTGAAAGCCTTCCTGACTCCAGCGTAATACCGCCGCGCCGCGCGCGATGCGGATCAGATTGCGCATTGCATGAAAAGCAACCTGCATATCGTCCGCACATACCTGTACTGCCAGATCGCCGCCACACCATTCTGGTTGCAGATTGTCCCCATTAAAGGCGGGCAAGTCAGCGAATCCAGCAGGTTTTTTACCCGCTAGTCCGAAACGGCTGTCAAACAAACTCGGTCCCGCGCCAAATGTAATCGTCAGTCGGGATGGTGATAAGCCTGCGGCTTCGCCAGTGTCTGCGGGCGGCAGATGCTCGTTTTCATTTTGCCCATCCAGTAATTGTCCGGTCATGAGAGAAGCCGAAGCGACCGTCCATTTTTGCAGCATTGCTTTTAGACTGGTTACATCGCTTGCCGTAACATCAAAGGAAGCAAAGCACATAAAGTTCTGGCTTGGCGTCACGATGCCTGCTTGTTGATTGCCATAAAAGTCGTATCGATCGCTGCCGCCTTCTGTTCCGGTCGTTACATTTTCTGTACTGCCGGGCTGATCGTAGGCAGGCTGTAAACTGCCGCCAGTCGCTGCCATCAGTCCAAAAGCGCCGGTGCTGCCTAGTAGCAGACCAACGCCAGACGCGCCAGCAAGCCGCAGCATATCGCGGCGGCTTACAGGTTTGGTAAAGACTGACTTTGATTGAGATTCATTGGTAGGTGTTGTTGCAGCTTCCGGCTGTACTGCTGGTTGCTGCTGCTGATTCTGCTGTCCGTCAGATGGTGGTGTGGAGGAATGATGATTGCTCATGATTATACTCCCAGAATGGTTCCCATCTGTGATAACGGTTCAGCCAGTGCATCCAGATTTTGACTCAGAGTACGGATGTCTTCTTTCGTCAGCTTGTCATAGCTAACATAACCGCCATCCTTTGTTGCGAATGGAGCCAGTTCCTTGTTCAGCGCATCGAATTTCTCGCCGATTTGTTTTTCCAGATCTGGGTCTTTGGCAGCCAGACTTGGTTTGAGGATTTCATAGATTTTTTGTGCGCCTTCTACGTTAGCGACAAAATCGTATAGGTCCGTGCGGGAATAGCGTTCTTCCTCACCGGTTACTTTAGAGGACGATACTTCATTCAGCAGCTCAACCGCACCAGTTACGAGCAGGCTGGCATCGATATTCACTGTTTCGACTTTGGCACGTAGCAGCTTGGCATCTTGCAGCAGACGATCTGCATATTCGCTAGCACCGTCAGTTGTTTTGTTTTCCCATAGAATCTGTTCGATTTTGTGGAAACCACGCCATTCTTTATCATCTACATCGCCTTTGCGAGCATCAATGTCCGGGTCCAGATTGCCCAGTGCTTCAGCAATCGGCTCGATGCGCTCATAGTGCATACGGGCAGGTGCATACAGTGTTTTGGCTTCATCCAGTTTGCCTGCTTTGACAGCATCGGTGAATGCTTCGGTTTGAGTCACAAATGCGTCAATCTCCGAAATCGCATACGTACGGTATTGTTCTACTTCGCTAGAGAAATCAGCTTTAGTAGCTTCGCTTCCTGCTGCTGAGGAAGAAGTATCCGTCGTTGTAGCGGCAGATTCTGTCGAAGCAGTGCTGGATGCTGCGTTGTTTGACGTTGTAGTGGCAGTTTGCTGGTTACCGCAGGCTGCGAATAGCACAGAAGATAAGAGCAACGTTGCCGGCAATGTATAGCGTGCTTTCATGAAAAATAAACACTCCTTAATAATGATAATCGTTCTCAATAATGTATTTATAATACTGGGGAACGCCTGTAACGTCAATCATTATTTATGTCAAAAAAGACTGTAGTCTGCTCGACATATACCGTGTTGTATATCATGGTAATAGCAGGGCAGAATGATATTGAAATTGGACAGCTCAGATGGTAACAGGTATACTTTCTGGCAAGTATCCGTTTACACAAAAAGGAGGGGCTTCATGAACGATGTATCATTGTCATCTACCGTTTGGAGTGAGGCGGAGTGGACGACGTTCCTACAGGATTTGCGCATGACCGATCAGCCAGCAGCAGATGATATTCATAGTATCGATGTCGCTGATTTGCTCGTACCGGACAAGGCGCTTGCTTATCTGAACAGCTTGCAGGACATCTACGAAAGCGACTCTCTGCCGCTGATCGCATCCATGTTCGCCAAACGCTACAGCTATATGATTGTCGCGCCATCGTTGTATGCGATGACGATGTTTGGCAAAGGGCTGCGGGTTACACCGAACAATTGCCGCGTTGAATCTATATATAAGGGTGACATCTGGCTGCCACATCTGCGCGTACATGAGAAGGATGCATTGCTGCTGTATCCCGATGCGGATGCTAGATGCAGCACACAGAATCTATGTGCAGCGGAGGGGACTGAGCAAAAACATTCGCCAGAATATGCTCAACACCGAGCACCACGGAACGAAGCGCAGCGCGATGCGTACCTACATATGATTTTCGCAGATCATTTGCAGCCAGTGTGGGATAGTTTGTCCAAAGCCGCAGGCGTCTCACGAGCGATTTTATGGGAAAATACCGCTATCTATGTGTACTATCTATACGAAACGATGCTGTCCGATCCGGCATACGATTCTCATCGGCAGCAGATTGACGAGGATTTTACGTATCTCACAGGCAATGCCGCTGCTTCACTGTTCGGTGAACGCTGGAATCCCGTATCTCGCTTCCATACACCGAAGCGTCCGCTACCAGGATCGGATACGCCGCGTCGCGTGCGGCAAACCTGCTGTCTGTATTATCAATCTGCCGACGATGCTGCCTACTGCTCGGTATGCCCGAAACGCGAAGCCTAACCCAATCATTATGCAAGAGGAATCGAGTTAACATTAGCCTCAAAACAATAGGGCTACTCGCAGGATTACCGATCTATTGGGTGGTTAGATGTTAAAGTTTTTTTGGCTGAATAGGTACAGGTAAGCGGTTTGTGTTTATAAATAGCTGAGAACATCATGGACTGTACGGCATATTCTGTTGCCCGGTCAATTGCTACTATTGACACCATGAATCAGAGAAGATGTACACTTGCCAGCCATAGAGGAGGAAGCAATCATGACGATCAAAGCCGTTATTTTTGACCTGGATGGAGTTATCGTATCGACCGACCAATTTCACTACAAGGCTTGGAAAAAAATCAGCGATGAGGAAGGCATTCCATTTAACGAGACGATCAACAACCGTCTGCGCGGCGTGAGCCGAATGGAAAGTCTGGACATCATTCTGGAACAGGCGACCCGTACGTATACACCGGAAGAAAAGCAAAAGCTGGCGGAACGGAAAAATGAATTTTACCGCGAGTCCCTGCACGAACTGAGTCCCAAAGACCTGCTGCCCGGTGCAAAAGAAACGATCGACGAGCTGAAAAAGCGCAAAGTCAAAATCGCTATCGGCTCTTCTAGCAAAAACACACCGACCATTCTGGAGCAAATCGGTCTGTCCAAAGCGTTTGACGCTGTTGCTGACGGCAATGACATTACCCGCAGTAAGCCCGATCCCGAGGTATTCCTGCTAGCAGCCGAACGTCTGGACACTGCACCTGAAGAATGCCTTGTCGTCGAAGATGCCGAAGCTGGTGTCCAAGCTGCCATCGCTGGAGGCATGAACGTAGCTGCCGTAGGCGACGCTGGTCTCCACTCCCAAGATGCCGACTACCGCCTAGAGCGCGTCGACGAGATTCTTGATTTGATCTGATATCATACTCATATATTGCAAATACAATGTGAGACGTAGCATTTGCTAACAAAAAGACAGCCTATTTCCTTCAACATTTCAGTTGCCGGAATAGGCTGTCTTTTTATTCATGCCATGAATCGATAGTACAGGGAACAATCAACGGATAGCAACAGAAAACCAGTAAATCAGTAGGTTTAATCAGGCTTGCCCTCCCTATCAAACGTGTTATGATAAACATAATCTTGATTTCGTTTTGGTATAAAGACCCGGAATCCCCTCATGATTCTCACACCAACCACCCGACACCCGCTCCCAAAATGAGTCATAGCAAATATAGGGCGTATCAGCGCGTATACACAGATAGCGCTGCCGCCGAAGTGGAGGCTACACGTATGGATTACACCCCGCATTTTGATCACCCGCCGCAACGAAAAGGCACCAATTCAGAGAAATGGGACTTGCTGCATCATATATTTGGCACGGAAGATGTGCTGCCATTATGGGTCGCAGACATGGATTATGCAATTGCGCAGCCTATACAGCAAGCACTGCAAAATAGCGCCGAACATGGTGTTATCGGCTATTCCTTCAAATCCACTAGCTACCATGAAGCATTGAAAAACTGGATGCAGCATAAGCATGGCTGGCAGATTGAAGACGAATGGGTCGTATTCACACCCGGCGTCGTAGCTGCACTGAACTTTGCTGTTCAGACGTTTACGGATCATGGTGATAAAGTTATGATTCAAACGCCAGTGTATCCGCCTTTTTACAGCGTTGTGACTGGGCATGGTCGTGAAGTCGTGACAAGCCCGTTGAAGCAATTGGATAACGGTCAGTACGAGATGGATTTTGACCATCTGGAGCGTACGCTGGATGAGAGTGTGAAGCTGTTTATTCTGTGTAGCCCGCATAATCCAATTGGCAGAGTGTGGACACGCGATGAGATGGAACGTCTCGAAGCGCTGTGTAGCAAATATAATATCATTGTTGTATCCGACGAGATTCATGGCGATCTGGTACATGAACCGAATCGTCATATTCCATACGCGATGCTGTCTGAATCGGCACGTAACCGCAGTATTATCTGTACAGCGCCGAGTAAAACGTTCAATATTGCGGGATTGAATACGTCCAACATCATCATCCCGAATAAAGAGCTTCGCGATGCGTTCGCGTTAAAAGTAAATAACTTTGGTGTTGGCAGCATCAGTCAGTTTGGCGCAGTGGCGACTGAAGCGGCGTATCGTGGCGGGCAGGAATGGCTGGAGCAATGTATGGCATACATCCGCAGCAATATGCAGTATGTGCAGCAGTACATTGGCGAGCATTTGCCAGAGTTGTCGGTGAATCTGCCAGAAGCGACGTATCTGCTGTGGATCAATTTCCGTTCATTGAAGATGGAGCAAAAGGATCTCGTTTCCTTCCTGCTGGATGATGCTCGTATTGCATTGAACGACGGTCGTGCCTTTGGCATGAATGGGGAAGGCTTTATGCGCATGAATCTGGCGTGTTCACGCAGTTTGCTAGAGGAAGCGATGGAGCGACTGCATCGTGCGCTGGTCAGCAGACGCACTACGCATACAACCACTGACGGGGAAGCAGTATCTGATACTGTTCCTGTATAAGTATGGGATGTCATTGCTCTATAAACAAAAAATAAAGAAGATGAAGTACTAGACTCGTGCATCAAAAAACTAGCAAAAAACACCTTACGATCTGAAAAGGGAACCGTATCCCTCTGTGATCGTAAGGTGTTTTTGCTAAACGTTACATTTCTATCTTACACGCGGTTCAAGAATTCTACGATGGTCAGCAGACCTTTGTCGAAGTTTTCCAGATTGAAGTGTTCGTTCGGTGCGTGCAGGTTTTCGTCTGGCAGACCGAAGCCCATCAGTACAACCGTTGGAGCGATCACACGGGAGAACTCCTCCACGATTGGGATCGAGCCGCCGTCCTTAGTGAACAGGGCGCGTGTGCCGTAAACGGTCGCGTACGCATCCGCTGCTTTTTGCAGCAGTTCGCCGGATGGGTCGATGTTGAAGGCACGAGCTTTTTCACCCGGATGAATGATCAGCTTGGCACCGTTTGGTTTTACAGCTTCCAGATGGGTAATGATTTTATCCAGTACATCCTGTGGATTCTGGTCAGCAACGAGACGGCACGTGATTTTGGCATGCGCTTCTTTCGGGATGACCGTTTTGCTGCCTTCGCCTTGGAATCCGCCGTATACGCCGTTCAGTTCCAGTGTTGGACGTGCACCGATACGCTCGACAAAGGAATAACCTTCCTCGCCGTGCAGCGCAGTCAGTTCCAGATCGTTTTGCAGTTTTTGCTCGTTAAAGCCTTGTTTTTCAAACTCGGCACGCATCTCGTCGGACAATGGAATCACGTCGTCGTAGAAGCCTTCCACCAGTACTTTGCCATCGCGGTCATGCAGCGTTGCCAGCAGTTCCACCATCGCATGCAGCGCGTTCGGAACGCCGCCGCCGAAAGAACCGGAGTGCAGATCGGTATTGGCAGTTTGAATGGATACTTCCAGACTGCACAGACCGCGCAGACCTGTGCTGATTGCCGGTTTGCCCGGTTCCAGCAGGGATGTATCGGATACGAGAACCGCATCGGCTGCCAAGTATTCACGGTTTTCTTCCAAGAAAGCTGGCAGATGGGCGCTGGAAATTTCCTCTTCACCCTCGATGCAGAATTTGATATTCACTGGCAATTGACCGTTCTGCTTGAGGATCGCTTCAACGGCTTTGACATGCAGGAATACTTGACCTTTGTCATCGGTTGCGCCACGAGCGAACAGCTTTTCACCACGAATGGTTGGTTCGAATGGAGGCGTCTCCCACAGATTCAGCGGATCGACTGGCTGTACGTCATAGTGACCGTAGACGAGAATCGTTGGTTTGCCAGGCGCATGCAGATGATCTGCTGTCACGATCGGATGTCCCGCAGTGGAATTGATTTTGACATGTTCTAGACCGGCTGCGGTCAGCTTGTCTGCTAGCCATTGTGCTGCCTTCTGCATATCCGGTTTATGTTCGGACAGCGCAGAGATACTTGGAATGGACAACCATTCTTTCAGTTCCGCTAGATGCTGCTCACGGTTTTCTTGAAAATATGTAGCATAATTGGTCATGTTGTATTTCCTCCTCAAATGATCATATCCATAATGATCCATGCAATACGATAACAATCGTTTTGAACGTCATGGATTCCATTGTACTACTTTTAACCACTGGACGAAAACACGAATACAAAAAAGTACAGGAGCTACACGAATCTATAGAATGGGATGATGAATCGGCTCATTTGAACCTCGATTTGTACATCATGCACGAAAACTTTCTCTCCCCTCATGCCGAATGAGTGGAATGGTCGCGATCTCTATATTTGTTCAACACGACTGTACTATAATGAGAGCAAAGTATTCATTCACATCGCAGCAGGAGGACGGAATATGAGACTAGCAACGATTCAGGTGAACGGTAAAGAGCAAGCGGCATGGATGCACGACGGAACATACATATTACTGGAAGATGTGAATGCAGCACTGGATCAGCAATGGGAAACGGGAGTCTTTGAGCTGATCACCAGTGGGCAATTGGAACATTTAGCACAGCTGGTTGTGAACGATGAATATCGGCAGCGTCTGGCTCAGCTTCCTACTTGGACCGATGAAGAGGTGGTCCATGCACCGTTATATCGTCATCCGCGCAAAATCTGGGGCATCGGTATGAATTATGTGCAGGATCTGGCGGAGCTAGAGCAGGGTGATGCGGAGGAAGAACCGGTTAGCTTTATGAAGCCGGATACGACGATCATTGGACCGGAGGATGTGATCGAATTGCCTTCGCAATCGGACAAGGTCACCGCAGAGGGCGAGTTGGCTCTTATTATCGGTAAAACCTGTCGTCATGTGACGGAAGAAGAAGCGCCTGACTATATCGCCGGCTTGTGTACAGCGATTGATGTAACGGCAGCGGACATTCATGCGCGGCATCCACGCTTTTTGGCACGCGCCAAAAGCTTTGATACCTTTTTCGGATTCGGTTCGCAATTGGTTACGCCAGATGAGGTGCAGGATATATTGTCGTTGACTGTGCAGACGCATCATAATGGTGAGTTGGTACATGAAAATCAAACGAATCATATGAAATTCCAACCGTGGTATATCGTCTCGTTTCTATCACAGGTGATGACGCTGTTGCCGGGCGATGTGATTATGACAGGGACGCCGGGTGCGGTGGTGCTGCGCGATGGCGATACGGTGGGTTGTTCCGTTCTTGATGATAAGGGGCAGCTGTTGCTGGAGCATCTGCGTAATGGCGTGGTCGACGGCAAATAAAAAAATGTGGTGCGGTGTTCTCTACAAGGATGAATATCCAAGTAGATATATGTAAAAGCACAAAGTAATCGAAATAAACCAAAAAGTCCCCGGTGATCAGTGATCGCCGTGGGACTTTCTTGCATTGGACAGAAATAGCGCGCCAGTAAGCGCAATGATCGCCAGCGACCACCAGAAGGTTTGCATTGCATCATCATGATCGACAATGATCAGACGAATAATCGCGGTAATTCCAATATAGATAAAATAGCGTAGCGGAAAATGAAAATGCGCTTCAAAATACTTAATGATCAACGCCAGAAATTCAAAGTACAAAAAGAACACCAATAGCTCATCTGTAAACTGGTAATAGCTCACATCACTATCCGAATGCAAAAAGAATAGCGAAAAGATCGTCCACGTTTCGTAGATCAACAGCGCACTTAATACAGCTGCCATTCCGACCAGACATACATTCAAGATCATTTGCAAAATCATCGGTACGTGACTCATATTCATTTTGGCATATTTATGTTTTATATTCATATCGTTTCCCTCTTTATATTCAGTATACTTCCCCGGTCAGTGGAGTTAATACTGATCCGAATGTGTTGGGTGGGCAGCGGTGAGTGACTTGGTATTCGTCCCTGCTACGATCCAGCGCATTCAACCTCCATGCTGCACTCCAAACTCTACTCCGAATCAGTGACAGTGTAGCGGATTCGTTTGTCTTTGGTGTGTCCATGCAGATGAAGATGTTTGTGTATAATGGAAAGAAGATCATGATCCTGATGGTGGGATGCAGTACATACACTCAACAACAGGCAAGACAGAGGGGAATAGAGGATGACAAAATCTATCATTGTGGTTGGCGGCGGTATTCTTGGCGCGTCAACAGCATATCAATTAAGCAAAGGAAATGCCCATGTCACGCTGATTGATCGGCAGGATGTAGGGCAGGCAACGGATGCGGCAGCCGGGATTATTTGCCCTTGGTTATCACAGCGGCGCAATCAGTCATGGTATCGATTAGCGAGCGGAGGGGCGCGATTTTACCCCAGTCTAATTGCCGAGCTGGCGCAGCATGGAGAGCATCAGACTGGATATGCTCGTGTCGGCGCACTTAGTTTGCACCATGATCATGATAAAATCCTTGCTATGCAGAAGCGCGCACAAAAGCGTCTAGATGGCGCGCCGGAGATCGGCGAGATTACGCTGCTGGATGAACAGGAGGTACGACAGCAATTTCCATTGCTGGGTCATGGCTATGAAGCGGTGCATGTGAGCGGCGCCGCGCGTATCGATGGCAGGCTGCTGCGGGATGCGCTACTGCGTGCGGCGCAGAATAATGGTGCGCATGTTGTATACGGCGATGCAGAATTGGTATATGACGATCATACGGTGACTGGTGTAAAGGTAGACGAAGCGCATTATGCAGCAGATGAGGTTGTAGTCTGTGCGGGTGCATGGGCATCACAGCTATTCGCTGCGTGCGGCATAACTTTTCAGATGCATTATCAAAAAGCACAGATTATGCATGTGCAATGCAATAGCGACGACGATACCGGAACTTGGCCTGTGGTGATTCCACCAAATGATCAGTATCTGCTTGCCTTTGAGCAGCAGCGTATCGTGATCGGGGCAACGCATGAGAATGATGTGCAGGGCTATGATACACGAGTGACCCCCGGTGGGATGCAGGAGGTACTGAACAAGGGATTGGAGCTGGCACCGCAGCTGGCGGATAGTACGTTTACCGAAATGCGAGTTGGGTTCCGTCCATTTACGGCTGACTTTTTGCCGGTATTCGGTAGAGTTCCGGGCTGGCAAGGGTTGTTTGCTGCTAACGGTTTGGGCGCATCAGGTCTCACGATGGGTCCGTATGTCGGTTATTTGCTCTCCCAATTGGTGTTGGATGTGGAACCGGATATTCCGGTGGAGGATTATGCGGTAGCCAAAGCATTAGGCTGATCGGTTGTCACTAGCATATCGAAAATGAGCTGAATCCAAAAACTCTCCTACGCACTGCGTTTATATTGCAGTACGCAGGGGAGTTCTTCTATATATACTGGGTATAGAGCGACATTCAACAATATATAGCACATACATAAATCATATAGAGACCGTATATAGACTATGCGAATGTATATGTATTTGTACCATCCGATAAGAAATTGTAGCAATAAATGCGTACTACGTGTTATCTACCACCACATTCATGTCCAGTTTTTTTATCATTATTTCAAATCGTATATATACATATTGCGATAATCGGTTAAAGGAGATATAGAGCCTAATTCCGTAATCGTTCCCTGTTCCTAAATTGCCAGCAACCATAAAAATTACCCGTTGACAAATATGTTTCCCTGATGCAAAATATGGTCAGAAGCAAACGGTATGTCTATTTTGATCCATCTCATGTTCATTGATCGACATACCTATTCATCCCCAACACCATAATAGCAACATCATTATACAAAGAGTTTCCAAAGAACATATAGAGAAAAGAGGGAGAGCATATGGATACTGAAGTGGAACTGGAGCCTTCATCTGGAGTGAAAAAGAACGGCTGGCTACGTAGCACGTCGTCGATCAGCCTAGAGGAAGTCAATAATACGGTCAAAATCCCGCACAATGCAGGCTTCTGGCGCAAATTTTTCGCTTTTGCCGGACCGGGCGCGCTGGTCGCGGTTGGTTATGTCGATCCGGGGAACTGGGCGACCTCGATTGCTGGTGGTTCGCGGTTCGGCTATACACTGCTATCGGTCGTACTCATATCGAGTCTAGTCGCTATGCTGCTACAAAGTCTGGCTGCCAAGCTGGGCATCGTCACTGGCAAGGACTTGGCACAGGCAACCCGCGATGCGACGAGCAAAAAGACAGCTGTCTTCCTATGGATATTGACCGAACTGGCAATCATCGCCACCGATCTAGCGGAAGTCATTGGTTCAGCGATTGCATTGAATCTGCTGTTCGGCATTCCGTTGCTATGGGGCATTCTGATCACCACCTTTGACGTTCTATTGCTGTTGTTATTGCAGAAAAAAGGATTTCGTATTATCGAATCCATCGTTATCGTACTGATGGCGACGATCTTTATTATCTTTGGTTTTGAAATGGTTGCCGCTCATCCTGATGTGGCTGCACTATTCGGCGGTTATGTACCGAAGCTGGAGATTGTAACGAATTCGCAAATGCTGTTCGTCGCTCTTGGTATTCTTGGCGCAACGGTAATGCCGCATAATCTATATCTGCATTCCTCGATCATCCAATCGCGTCAATACAAACGCGATCAGGAAGGGAAAAAGGAAGCAGTGAAATTTGCCCGCCTCGATTCAGTTATGTCGCTAACCGTTGCCTTTCTGATCAACTCGGCGATTCTCATCCTAGGAGCAGCAGCGTTTCATGGGAATGGATTGCAGGTGACCGAGATTGAAGCAGCATATGAGCTGCTCAGTCCAACCGTCGGTGTAGGGATTGCTAGCACATTGTTCGCGGTAGCGTTGCTGGCTTCGGGTCAGAACTCGACCATTACAGGCACATTGGCTGGACAGATCGTTATGGAGGGCTTTGTACGATTGCGTATCTCGCCTGTATTGCGCCGGATTATTACGCGTTTGTTGGCGGTAGTACCTGCCTTTATCGTGACGTGGTTGTACGGCTCACGCGGGACAGGCGATTTATTGCTGTGGAGTCAGGTTGTACTCAGTCTGCAACTGCCTTTTGCGGTGATTCCGCTGGTGTTGTTTACGAGTGACAAGCGTAAAATGGGCAACTTCGCCAACTCCTCAACTACCAAATTGGTAGCTTGGATCGCGACTGGGATCATTGTCGCGCTGAACCTATTCCTAATCGGTTATCTGTTCCTTACTGGACAACAACTGGGCTAATCTAACACATGAATAACTGATCAACAGATCCACAGGCTATCCGTGAGTGTCTCATTCACTGGATAGCCTGCTTTGTTTTCTGACGTTTTCTGGTTTTCATCATTGAAAACAAATACCTCTGTTATAAGTATTTTCGTCCGCGGCGATATGGTAAACATATAGCGTAAAGTGAAAATTTGAAGAATGTTGAAAAAACACTTTATTTTCAGCAAAAAACCAGTATAATCGTCTCGACGAGTGGAATGGAAATACGATATATAACCAAACGAATACGATAACTATTCAGCATGACAACATATATAGGCAAGATGATCGTGCATAGCGAAAGGAAGTGAGCGTGTTGAAAAGGCTCGTATTGATGGGCAGTTTGTTTTATCTGATGATGGGGTTTGTGAAAGTAACGGTAGCATCCATTTTGACCGTATTGTTGCCCATGTACGGCAAAGCGTACACGGACGCAGGAACGCTCATTTTTGTAGAATTTGGAGCTTCTATTATCGGGATGCTCATCCAGCCTTGGCTGGCAAACCGTATGTCCAAAAAGACGATGCTGCATATCGGCGCATGGGGAATCGCCATCTGTTATACGATTGTTGCCTTTCTGCCATCGTGGTCGATATTGCTAGTAGCGATTGGTTTGGTCGGCTTTCTTGGTGGGATTATTGATACCGTGGTTGGCGCGGTTATTTTGGAAGGTCTCAAATCGAATGCGGCGATTGCGATGAGTCGTCTGGAGATTGCGTTTGGCATTGGTAGTCTGCTGTTGCCGCTGGCGATTGGTATTCTGATCACTTCAGGCATGTGGAATTACGCGCTGTTCGGCATTGCTGTGTATGCGATCATTCTATCCATCTTCCTGCGTATAATGAAGTTCCGTGAAGTGGAGACATTGTTCTTACCTGCGCATAAGCAGCATGTACCAGCGGCGGTGACAACGGGTGCAGCCTCTTCTGGTCCGCTCGGAGCAGTCGTTGCTGCGGCAGCAACGAATCATCCATCTGCAACACGCAGTCGCATGATGGTACGCGGCAGTCTGCTGCTGCCAGCCTTTATCGTATTGTTCTTCTTGTATGGTGCAACCGATATTGGTCTGGTTCACTACTTGCCATCGCTGATGCTTGTTAATGGTCTAGCGGATGATAGCACGGCGCCATTTAGTGTGACGGTCTTTTGGGCAGCAATGGTCATCGGACGGATGTTTGCCGGATATGAAGCGGAGAAGCTCGGGTATCGTAAATATTTATTTATCCACTGGACAGGCATGATGGTGCTGCTGGCATTGTTCGCAGTAAATCGCAGTGTAGCATTATCGTATGTATTGATCGTATTGCTCGGACTAACATTGTCTGGACTGTTCGTTGTTACTCTTGTATATGCTAAACAGCTGATGCCGCGTAATATCGCGCGCAATACAAGTCTTCTTATGGCAGGATCGGCAGTCGGCGGCGGATTGTTCTCCGTCACTGCGGGTCATATGCTGGATACGTACGCACCATCGTATGTACAATGGTTGATGGTGAGCATTGCACTGTTTAGTTTGGCGCTCTACGTTATATATGTAAAAGAGAAGCATGCCGCTCTACCAACCACAGCTGGCACGTCCACTACTCATGGGGGCGCAGAAGTTCAACAATCGTAAGGTCTGAACTAGCATAGAAAAATAACACACAGCCACTCTGCATAATGCAGAGTGGCTTTTTTAGTACGAATCATAGATGTATACATAGTTTTGATGAAGTTACTCAATATATACTCATTAACATAAGTAGATAGTCATAACTTTTTCGCGTATATTTTCATAATATAGTTCCAAATATGTGTTTTATGGAACAGGAATGAAAAATATTTAAAATGAGATTGACTGAAAGCGCTTTTAATAATAATATCTAATCATATAGTAATCAAAAGTTGATCATTAATTCACCATCTGTATAGATGAGGAGGCCATGTATGACAGCGAAGGTTATTGATTGGGGCATTGCACCCATCGGTTGGCGTAACGATGATATACCGGAAATTGGGGCAGGGAATACATTGCAGCATCTGCTGAGCGACATTGTTGTGGCTGGCTTTCAAGGTACCGAGGTAGGGGGATTTTTTCCGAAGCCGGATATTTTGAATCGTGAATTAACATTGCGTAAGCTGCGTATTGCTGGTCAATGGTTTAGCAGCTTCCTGATCCGCGATGGTTTGGAGCAGGTGGAGAAGGCATTCCGTCTTCAATGTGAGTATTTGCAGCAGGTACATGCCCAAGTGATTGTGGTGTCGGAGCAAACGTACAGTGTGCAGGGATTGGATCGCAATGTATTCGCCGACAAGCCATACTTCAATAATCAGGAATGGCAGCTGCTATGTAGCGGATTGAATCAGTTGGGTGCAATCGCCGAGGAATATGGGTTGCTGCTCGTGTTTCATCATCATATGGGTACAGGGGTGCAAACGGCGGACGAGATTGATCGTCTGATGGATGGTACAGATCCGGCGTATGTGCATTTGCTATATGATACCGGTCATATGTATGTATCCGATGGTGAGTATATGCTTGTGCTGCGTAAGCATATGGCGCGTATCCGTCATGTGCATTTTAAGGATGCGCGAATCGACATTTTGAGTGATTGCCGGAATCAGGGCAAGTCGTTTCGTGATTGCTTCCTTGGTGGCATGTTCACGGTTCCGGGTGATGGCTGTATTGATTTTCGTGAGGTATATGATTTTCTAATTCAGCAGAAGTATAGCGGCTGGATCGTTGTAGAAGCAGAACAGGACCCTGATGTGGCACACCCGTTGGAATACGCATTGATGGCACGCAAGTATATTGATGAAACATTGCTTACACGGCAACAGCAGCCAAAAGGAGATGAATCCTATGCAAAGTGAAACGGCGCATAAAGCGGCTCTTGGCAAAATCATCATTATCTCAACGCTAGGCGGTTTATTATTCGGTTACGATACCGGTGTCATCAATGGCGCATTGCCGTATATGTCTGCTGCTGATCAACTGAATTTGACACCGTTTACGCAGGGCGTAGTCGCTAGTTCCTTGCTGCTGGGTGCGGCGCTGGGTGCGGTGTTTGGCGGCAGATTGTCTGATTATGCGGGACGTCGTCAAAATATTTTGTACTTGTCGATTCTGTTTTTCTTTGCTACTGTCGGTTGTACACTGGCACCGAATGTCACGATTATGGTAACTGCTCGCTTTTTACTGGGTATCGCGGTCGGTGGCGCGTCGGTTACAGTGCCTTCGTTTCTGGCGGAAATGGCGCCCGCGGATCGGCGGGGGCGAATCGTCACCCAGAATGAGCTGATGATCGTTAGCGGTCAACTGGCTGCCTTCGTAATCAATGCGATTCTCGGTACGATGATGGGTGAAATTGCGCATGTATGGCGATATATGCTGATCATCGCCGCCTTGCCTGCACTGCTGTTGTTCTTCGGCATGCTGCGTCAGCCAGAAAGTCCACGCTGGCTCATTAGTCGCAATCGGAACGATGAGGCGCTGCAAGTACTACAAAAAATCCGTAGCCATGAAGATGCACAAAAGGAATGGAAAGACATTCAGGACAATGTGCAAAAAGAAGCACACATGGACAAAGCTACCTTTAAGGATCTAGCCACGCCATGGATTCGCCGGATCGTCTGGATTGGTATCGGGATCGCCATTGTGCAGCAAATTACCGGTGTGAACTCGATCATGTATTATGGTACGGAGATTCTGAAAGATGCTGGATTTGAAACGAAAGCGGCGCTGATCGGCAATATCGCCAACGGTGCAATCTCTGTACTTGCGACGATTGTCGGGATTTGGTTGCTTGGTCGCGTTGGTCGTCGACCGATGCTGATCACGGGGCTGATCGGTACGACCACTTCGTTACTTCTGATTGCTATTGTATCCGCTTTCTTGCAAGGAAATCCGGCGTTGCCATATGCGGTATTGACGTTAACTGTGCTATTCCTAACCTTTCAACAGGGAGCGATTTCTCCTGTTACTTGGTTGATGCTGTCGGAGATCTTCCCACAACGACTACGTGGATTGGGGATGGGCTTTACTGTACTGGTCCTCTGGATGGTCAACTTTATGGTCGGTCTGTTATTCCCAGTATTGCTAAGTGGTATCGGATTGTCTGCAACGTTTTATATTTTCGCGGCGCTCGGTCTATTGGCTATTACCTTTGTTAAAGTATGCTTGCCTGAAACGAGAGGTCTGTCGCTGGAAGAGCTGGAACAGAGCTTCCGCGATCATTATTCTAACGCTACATCCGAAGATCAGGCGTATACCGCACAGCCTGTCACAACGAAACAGTAAATTCATTACTCATCGGCGCATCGCCTTTTCAAGCTAACCCTATATCCCATATTCAGGAGGTCATTCATATGACATTACGTATTGGAGTTATTGGTACAGGAGCAATCGGACGTGAGCATATTCGACGGATCACCAACAATTTGAGTAGTGGCGAGATCGTCGCTGTAACCGATGTGAACGCAGATGCAGCCCAAGCTGCTGTTGATAATTATCATTTGAATGCCAAAGTTTATCCAGATGATGTATCGCTGATCGCTGCAGACGATGTGGATGCCATTCTGGTAACCAGCTGGGGACCTGCGCATCAACAAAGTGTTATGGCAGGGATCGCTGCGGGCAAATACGTATTTTGCGAAAAACCACTGGCAACCACAGCGGCAGGCTGCCGCGAAATCGTCGATGCCGAGATCGCTCACGGGAAACGTCTGGTACAAGTTGGCTTTATGCGTCGTTATGATAGCGGTTACCAGCAATTGAAGCGTGCGGTAGATGAGCGTTTTATCGGGGAGCCACTGATGATTCGCTGTGCACACCGCAATGCGGAAGTGAATGAGGCGTATACGACCGATATGGCGATAACGGATACCCTTATACACGAGATTGATGTATTGCACTGGCTTGTGAATGATGATTATGCATCGGTGCGGGTATCCTTTCCGAAAAAGAGCCGCAACGCTTCTAGCCATCTGCGCGATCCGCAGGTCGTTACGCTGGAAACGAAAGGCGGCATTCTGATCACGACCGAAGTATTCGTGAACTGCCAATATGGATACGATATTCAATGTGAAATTATCGGCGAAGAAGGCATTGTACGTCTGCCTGAAGTCGCAAACATCACCTACCGTAAAAATGCCCAGCTTGGTGTAGCGCTGCTGACCGATTGGAAAGATCGCTTCATTGATGCGTATGACCGCGAGCTACAGGACTTTATTGATCATGTTAGCAAGGGTGGCGAGCCGCAAGGTCCAACATCGTGGGATGGCTATATCGCTGCCGTAACTGCAGATGCCTGCGTGCGTGCTCAGGAATCCGGTCAGGAAGAACATATTGATCTGGGACCAACACCGGAATTTTATGGCGGTGCGGCTCCGCTGTATAGTGTCTGAATGTGAAGAACGACTGATATGGCAGGGATGGGGCAGAGTGCCGTTGATGGAGATGCGATATTCCTGCTTTTCTGTATAGGGCGATACGGACGTAGAATATACCAAGCATAGAGGTAGCGAGAGGAGAGTCAATGATGAAGCTTTGCTTTAATCAGGCAACGACACTAGAGAACTCCAATCTAGTCACTGATCTGGATCTTTGTGAGCAGTATGGCTATGACTATATTGAGATTCGCACGATGGATAAGCTGCCAGAATATCTACAGGATCATACGCTAGAGGATTTGATCCATTATTTTGACACCCATCATATCAAGCCGCTGGCATTCAATGCGCTGGTGTTCTTCAACAATCGTTCAGAAGCGGAGTATGCTGAGATTCGCAATGAATTTGTCGATATGCTGGAAAAAGGCAGCAAGCTGGGCGTGCAGTATATTGTTGCCGTACCGCTAGTAACAGAGCAAAAATTCCTCAAAGCAGACATTCGTGAGAGCAGTGTACAGGTGCTGCGCGAGTTGTCTGATCTGGCGAAGCCATACGGTATCGGTATTGCGCTGGAGTATGTGGGACATCCACAATGCACAGTCAATACATTCGGTCAGGCATATGATATTGTGCAGGCAGTTGACCGCGACAATGTAGGTCTGGTGCTGGACTGCTTCCATTTTCATGCGATGGGTTCCAAGCGTGAAGATCTAGAGCAGGCAGATGTGTCGAAGATCTTTATTTTGCATATCGACGATACGGAGGATTTCCCCATCGGCTTTCTGACGGATGAAGATCGTGTGTGGCCGGGGCAAGGTGCGATTGATCTGGACTTTATTTTGTCTACATTGAAACGAAAAGGCTACGATGGTGCGGTATCGGTGGAGCTATTTCGTCCCGAATATTACAAGCTCAGTGCCGAGGAAACGATTCGTACCGCGAAGGAAACGACGCTGTCGGTCATTTCCCGCCATTACCCTACGAGTCAAGCTGTCCGCTGAATGAGGAGGTAAAATTAGCTCTCGAAGAGACAGGTAAACACAGGTAATGAAGAGATAGACAATGGTAGGAGGCACTAGCTAGCATAGGATCTAGATATTTTATACAGCTAGGTATGGCTAGATTGCTTCACGCATAGCGAGATTACCCGGATGTGTAACTGCATCCGGGTTATTGATGTTGGATGTACAACAAATCCAAACAAAACACCGAACAAAAACGCTTGCTCTATCGTCAGCATCCGAGATAGAGCAAGCATCATATTAGGGTGCTGGATCGTTTACAGTGATTAACTGGAAAAGAGCATCAGCGCCATCGCATATTAGTTGCTATCGAGAACAGAGTAATGAAGCCAACGCATCACATGATCATGTTCATCATATGATCCTGCTAATCATATAATGATGAAGCACAAAGGGCGCATACTCCCACACAATATTCATACCAAGCTTACAACTCGCCCGTGAGGAACTGGGCACGTCCTTGACCAAAGCTCCAATCTGCATCGCCGTTCTCCACAATCGATACCATCAGATCCGTTGGCGCGATGCCGCAGTGTTGTTCCAGACGTTCCGCCAGCAGTGCGTACAGCTTTTGTTTTTGCTCTGGTGTGCGCTGCTTGCTAGTAATCGTCAGTACGACAACATCCTTCGTACGTGTGAAGCCAAGCCCTGTATCCTGTATCACCAATTCATGCGCTGGATGCTGGCTGACAATTTGATAACGGTCGGATGCTGGAACAGTAAACGCTTCCACCATTGCATAATGAGCAGTGTCCAGCAGCACTTGAAGCTGCTCTGGGCTTCGTCCTTCTATCACATCAAAACGTAATAATGGCATATATAATTCCTCCTGAATAATGAAAATAAGGGCTAGCTATTACGACGGGTATTGTAGCGTAATCTGATGCTCCTCACAAAAGCTGCGATAATCATGATCCAGCGGATCGGATGAGATCAGAATATCTACATCCTGCAATGTTGCATAGGTGAGCAGTGTCGATTTGCCTAATTTGCTATTATCTACTAGCAGAATCAGCTTTTGCGCCTTTTCAGCGATCACCTTTTTGATCTCGTATTCCAGCAGATCGGAGTTGGTCAAGCCGTGCGTCATACTGACACCTGTTGCCGCCATAAATGCTTTGGTCACATTGTACTTTTGAAGAGACAGCGGATTGTCCATGCCAACAAAGGAACGCGTCTTCGGCTTATACGTGTTGCCGATGACTAATAGCGTAATATGCTGCATGTCCGCCACGCCATTGATCACATCCAAACTATTGGTCAGAATTGTCAGCGGCAGCATGGGGTCGAGATGATCAATAATATTGCGTGTGGTTGTGCCAGAATCAATATAGATCAGGTCATGTGCTTCAATACAGGCGGCAGCTAGTCGTCCGATTTCGTTCTTTTTGGACTGATTGCGGATATTCCGATTCTCAAATGGAACAAGCTCACTGGCGGATGTCACGCCACCGTATACTTTTTCGATGGAGCCCTTTTGGACAATTTGGTTAATATCGCGGCGAATCGTGTTCTTGGATACATCAAAGCGTACGCACAGTTCATCCAGTGTGACGCTCTTCTGTGAGTGGATATATTCCTCGATATCCTGTAGACGTCTCGCTTTCATAGACATTCTCCTATAAAATTTGATGATACTAATATAAAATATAACCAAAATATAATCAATATATGATTATCAATTTATTAGCATGTGTCAAATGAAGCGAGGAATGAAGAGTGGAAAGATAGATTTTTTACTCTGTAAAAACCCTGTTACACCTTGATTTAAAAGGGTTTTTCGCATGTATATTAAAATGTTCCAACAAAATGATCAAGTTTGGCGATGGAATAGGGTTGACGATGATTTGTTTGTTGTATATCATACAAATATGACCAAGATATAACCAAATACAAAATGCGTACCTATTCATTTACATTCCGCAATGTTGAGAGGAGTTCAATCATGACCACATTGACAGGCACGGCACGTAAGTTGAAAAACTACATTGGTGGCAAATGGGTGGAGAGTAATACAACCGTATATGAAGACGTTTACAATCCAGCGACCAAAGAACTGATTTGTCAGGTTCCGATTTCCACGAAGGAGGATGTCGAGCACGCTGTACAGATTGCCAGCCAAGCGTTTGAACAATGGAAGCAGGTGGCTGTACCAAGACGTGCGCGCATTTTGTTCAACTTTCAGCAATTGCTCAGCCAGAACAAAGAAGAACTGGCTCGTCTGATCACATTAGAGAATGGCAAAAATCTAACGGAAGCACTCGGCGAAGTCGGACGCGGTATTGAAAACGTGGAATTTGCTGCTGGCGCACCGACTCTGATGATGGGCGACTCGCTCGCATCCATCGCTACAGACGTAGAAGCAGCCAACTACCGTTACCCGATTGGTGTGGTCGGCGGAATTGCTCCATTCAACTTCCCGATGATGGTGCCTTGCTGGATGTTCCCGATGGCGATTGCGCTCGGCAACACATTCATCCTAAAACCGTCGGAGCGTACGCCACTACTGACCGAAAAGCTGGCTGAACTGTTCTCCGAAGCCGGATTGCCCGATGGTGTATTCAATATCGTCTACGGCGCTCATGATGTGGTGAATGGCGTACTGGAGCATCCAGAGATCAAAGCAATCTCCTTTGTCGGCTCTAAGCCAGTTGGAGAATATGTATACAAAAAAGGCAGTGAACATCTCAAGCGTGTCCAAGCGCTCACTGGTGCCAAAAACCATACCATTGTGCTGAACGATGCAAATCTGGATGATACACTGACGAACGTTATCTCCGCTGCTTTCGGTTCCGCAGGCGAACGCTGTATGGCATGTGCGGTTGTAACGGTAGAGGACGGCATCGCTGACGAATTTATTGCGCAGCTGAAAGAGCGTGCGATCAATGTACAGATTGGTAACGGTCTGGACGATGGTGTATTCCTTGGGCCGGTTATCCGTGAAGAGAACAAAACGCGCACCATTCAATATATTGAAAAAGGTATTGCAGAGGGTGCTACGTTGCTGACCGACGGTCGTGAGCGTATGTCCGACGATGGTTATTTTATCGGCCCAACAATTTTTGAAAATGTCACACCGGATATGACGATCTGGAAAGACGAAATCTTTGCGCCAGTACTATCTGTCATTCGCGTCAAAAACCTGAAAGAAGCGATCGAGATCGCCAATCGTTCGGAATTTGCAAACGGCGCGTGTCTGTTCAGCTCCAATGCAAATGCGATCCGATATTTCCGTGAAAATATCGACGCTGGTATGCTGGGTATTAATCTGGGCGTTCCTGCACCAATGGCATTCTTCCCATTCTCAGGCTGGAAATCGTCGTTCTACGGTACACTACATGCCAACGGCAAAGACAGCGTAGACTTCTATACACGTAAAAAGGTCGTAACTGCTCGCTATCCACAACCTGACTTCGAATAATTACATCCCATTGTTGCTACACGGAAGCGTCATACATCTTGCACATGACGCTTCGTGCAGCGAACTGAACTATAAATCAGCTTCAAGCCAACAGGAGGGTACAAAGTGACCAGTCATCTGTTACGCAAACCGCAATCTGCATCGCCGCAAACAGGCGTTACCGTTGTACAGGAAGTACTTACGTCGAATGCACCGCTTGAATATGTAGGCTTCAAATTGCTTGATCTGACGGATGGAGCTGTTTATGAAGAAACGCTGGATACGGAAGAATGCTGCATCGTTGCTGTCACTGGCAAGATTACCGTGACGGAGGGTGATCATCATTTTGCTGAGATTGGTACGCGTAACAGCGTATTTGAACGTAAGCCAACAGACAGCGTATTTATTGCTGGTGGCAAATCGTTCACTGTAGAAGGCATTTCTGGTGCAACGGTAGCGCTTTGCTATTCGCCATCGCTAGAAGCTTTGCCGACCAAGCTGCTGCCCGCATCCGATGTCGGTATCGTCAAACGCGGCAAATACAACAACCAGCGCACCGTCCATGACATTTTGCCAGACAATGATCCTTCCGCCAGCAGCTTACTCGTGGTGGAGGTGTATACGGAAGGCGGCAACTTCTCCAGTTATCCGCCGCACAAGCATGACCGTGACCAGCTGCCAGACGAGTCATTTTTGGAGGAAACGTATTATCATGAGATCGACCCGCCGCAAGGATTTCTGTTCCAGCGCGTGTATACGGATGATCGTAGTTTGGACGAGACGATGGCGGTGGAGAACCGCGATGTGGTGATCGTTCCAGCGGGGTATCATCCCGTAGGTGTGCCGGACGGATACACTTCCTACTATTTAAATGTAATGGCAGGTCCGAAACGTATCTGGAAATTCTACAATGACCCGGATCATGAATGGATTCTGAATCGCGATTGATAAAGGAGCGCTGAACCTAATGACTGACAAGACCCCACGTTTTGAGCTTGTGACCCTTGGACGGGCATGTATCGACCTGAATGCTGTCGAATACAACCGTCCCATGGAAGAAACGATGACCTTTTCCAAATATGTAGGTGGTTCACCAGCGAATATTGCCATCGGTGCCGCTCGCCTTGGATTAACGACGGGCTTTATTGGCAAGATCGCAGATGACCAGCATGGACGCTTTATCCGCAAATATATGGAACTGGCAGGCGTTGATGCTTCCCATTTCGTTGTTGATGAGGAAGGGCATAAGACTGGGCTAGCGTTTACCGAAATCAAAAGCCCTGATGAGTGCAGCATCCTGATGTATCGTGACGATGTGGCTGATCTGTATCTGCGACCGGAAGAGATTGACGAAGCGTATATCAAGCAGGCAGGGCTGCTGCTGATCTCCGGTACTGCACTGGCGAAAAGCCCTTCCCGTGAAGCGACATTGCGGGCGATCCATTATGCACGTCGCAATGGTGTCAAAGTCGCCTTTGAACTGGATTATCGTCCATATACATGGACATCCAAAGCCGAAACGGCAGTATATTATTCACTCGTTGCCGCGCAGAGCGATATCGTTATCGGTACACGCGACGAATACGATGCGATGGAGAATGCCTTGAATGGCTCCAATGAGCAAACAACCCAAACATTGTTCGCGCAGGGTGTCAGTTTGGTCGTGATCAAGCATGGTGTAGAAGGCTCATACGCTTATACAAGCACTGGTGAAACTTATCGTGGTTACGCTTACAAAACCAAAGTGCTAAAAACATTCGGTGCAGGCGATTCCTATGCGTCCGCCTTTCTGTACGCAATCATTCGCGGTAAAGACATCGAAACCGCACTCAAATATGGCAGCGCTTCTGCATCCATCGTTGTTAGTAAGCACAGCTCGTCCGACGCGATGCCTACCGTGCATGAGATCGAAGCACTGATTTCGCAGCAGCCGGTCATCCAATCCTAATCCAGACTCATCATTTTAACCGAAGGTGGAGACTTCTATGGGAAACAAAATCCGACTTACGACCGCGCAAGCACTGATCAAGTTTTTGAACCAGCAGTATATCTCTGTCGATGGCAAGGAAACGCCTTTTGTTGAAGGTATTTTCACCGTCTTCGGTCATGGTAACGTACTGGGAATTGGTCAGGCGCTGGAGCAGGATGCTGGTCATCTGAAAATATTTCAGGGCAAAAACGAACAAGGCATGGCGCACGCCGCCATCGCCTACAGCAAAGAAAAGCTGCGCCAGAAAATCTATGCTGTATCCTCATCGTCTGGTCCCGGCTCTGCCAATCTGGTGACCGCAGCCGGAACAGCATTAGCGAACAATATTCCAATACTGTTGCTGCCAGCGGATACGTTTGCTACCCGTCAGCCAGACCCAGTCTTGCAGCAGGTGGAGCAGGAGTACAGCGCCGCTGTAACAACCAATGATGCACTGAAGCCAGTGTCCCGTTATTGGGATCGGGTTACGCGTCCCGAGCAGCTGATGAGTAGCTTGATCCGTGCCTTTGAAGTACTGACCGATCCCGCGCAGGGTGGTCCAGCAACGGTATGTATTTGTCAGGATACCGAGGGTGAAGCGTACGATTATGAGGAAGCCTTTTTCCAAAAACGGGTGCATTATATGGATCGCCGCGAGCCGAGCGAGCGTGAACTGGAAGCAGCGGCTGAACTGATTCGCAGCAGCAAAAAGCCACTGATTCTGGTCGGCGGCGGTGCGAAGTATTCGGAAGCGCGCGATGAATTGATCGCCTTTTCCGAAGCGTACGATATTCCATTGGTGGAGACGCAGGCAGGCAAATCGACGGTAGAATACACCTTTGCCAACAATTTGGGCGGCATGGGCATTACCGGTACACTGGCAGCGAACAAAGCGGCACGCGAAGCGGATCTGATCATTGGCATCGGTACGCGGTATACCGATTTTGCCACCTCATCCAAGACGGCGTTCGACTTCGATCGCACGCGTTTCCTCAATATTAATGTAAGCCGAATGCAGACGTACAAGCTGGATGCGGTAAGCGTAGTGGCAGATGCCAAGCGTGCATTGATTGCCCTACATAACCGTCTGGAAGGCTACCGCAGTGAATTTGGTAGCAGCATTGCGACGCTAAAAGAGGAATGGAACGCCGAGCGCGCACGTCTGGCTGAAGTGACATTTAACCGCGATAACTTCGTGCCTGAGATCAAAAACCATTTTGACCAGCAGACGCTAAACGAATATGCGGATGCACTACAAACGGAATTGCCGCAAACCAATGCGCTGATTGCTATCAACGATGCGGTGGACAAGGATAGCATCGTTGTTTCCGCTGCTGGTTCCCTGCCAGGTGATCTACAGCGTCTATGGAATCCCGAAGCACCGAATACGTACCATCTAGAATATGGGTATTCCTGTATGGGCTACGAGGTGTCTGGTGCGCTGGGTATCAAGCTAGCACATCCAGAGCGCGAAGTATATTCCATGGTGGGTGATGGCAGCTTCCTGATGCTGCACTCTGAGTTGATTACGGCGATTCAGTACAAGCAGAAGATCAATATCATGTTGTTCGACAACTCCGGCTTTGGTTGTATCAATAACCTGCAAATGGATCATGGCGGGGGTACATTCTTCTGCGAATTCCGTAACACCGATCATCAGATTCTAAATATTGATTATGCCAAAATCGCAGAAGCGTACGGTGCCAAGGTATACCGCGCCAATACGGTCGAGGAGATCAAAGCCGCCGTAGCGGATGCCAAGCAGCATGACGGCTGTACACTGATCGACATGAAGGTACTGCCCAAAACGATGAGCGATGGCTACGATAGCTGGTGGCATGTGGGCGTAGCAGAAGTGTCTGAGAAGGAAAGTATTCGCAAGGCGCATGCCCATAAAGAGAAAATGCTGGAAAACTCCAAATCGTACTAATCCAACCATCGCCATAGTTACACAATCCATCCCATATTGCAGGAGGAACGATTCATGAAACTTGCTTATGATCCGACCCATTTCCGTGATTCGCATTCACTGGAGGCGACGATTTTTAAAGTAGCCGATATGGGCTATGAATACATTGAGCTGTCGCCGCGCGAAGATTTCTTACCATTTTATAAATATCCGCGTGTGGATAAATACAAGATCAAGCAGCTGAAAAAGTGGCTTAGTGAAGCGGGCTTGAAGCTATCGTCCATTTTGCCGATGCAGCACTGGGCAGGACCGGATGAGGATCGGCGACAAGCTGCCGTCCGTAACTGGAAACGCGCGATTGAGATTGCCGTAGAGCTGGATGTTGATCTGGTGAATAGCGAATTTACTGGCTCCAAATACGAAGCGCAAGCATCCGAAGAGAAGTTTATCAAATCCATGGACGAGCTGATTCCAGTATTTGAAAAGGAAAAGGTACGTCTAAATCTACAGGCGCATCCATACGACTTTATCGAAACGAATACCGGTGCGCTCGATATGATCCGTGCGCTGGATCGTGATTGGATCAAGCTAGTATATTCCGTCGCGCATACGTTCTTTTACGATGATGGAATCGGCGATATTGCCAAAATGCTCGACGATGCCGGTGATCTGCTGGATCATGTTCTATTCGCAGATACATTTAACCACAAAGCTGCTTACGGATTGCGTTATATCGTGAATCCACCGGATGCGCAGGTAACCGTGCATCAGCATTTGAATATCGGTGAAGGCGATGTCGATTTTGACACCTTGTTCCGCAAGCTACGTGAGATGAAATTTGACGGCATTGCGACCAATTCTGTGTTTGCCTATAGCGATCGCGCTGAAGAATCAAGTGCCATTATGCTGAAAAAGATGAAGGAAGGGCTTGGTCTGATGTAATATCAGCCAAAGCCGGATGGGGAGGGGCATAGCATGACTCTGGTATCCATGAAAGAAATGCTGCAACAGGCGAAGCAGGAACAGTATGCGGTTGGACAGTTTAATGTGAATGGACTGTCGTGGGTACACGGTATTCTAGATGCGGCACAGGCGGAGCAGGCGCCGGTGATCGTTGCCGCTTCCGACCGACTGATTGATTTTCTAGGCGGGTATCGTACCATTGCCACACTCGTTCGCGTGCTGGTCGAAGAAAAGGGCATTACCGTGCCGGTTGCGCTGCATCTGGATCACGGCAAAACCGTGGAGGGGTGTCTGCGAGCGATTGATGCTGGGTTTACCTCTGTCATGTTTGACGGCTCACACGGTCCAATCGACCTCAATATTCAGCAGACCCGTCAGGTTGTCGAATATGCTGCACCATATGGCGTATCCGTTGAAGCCGAAGTCGGCACCGTTGGAGGAATGGAGGACGGTCTAATCGGCGGTATCCAGTATGCTGATCTACACGAGTGCGTACGTATCGTAAACGAAACGGGCATTGATGCACTTGCCGCTGCACTCGGCTCCGTGCATGGCAAATACATTGGCGAGCCCAAGCTAGGCTTTACCGAAATGGAAGCCATCTCAAAAGCTATCGGCATCCCGCTTGTGCTGCATGGCGCATCCGGTATTCCACTGCACCAGTTGACCCGCGCTATCCAACTCGGTCACGCCAAAGTCAACATTAACACCGAAAGCGTCACCGCCTGGTCACTCCAGCTGCGACGCACATTGGAACAAGATCCCGACACAACCGAACCGCGCACCATCCTCACCCCCGCCCGCCAAGCGATCGAGGATAGCGTCCGCGCCAAAATTCGCGAGTTCCGTTCCACCGGCAAAGCAGCCACCGTCTCCACCCAACTCGCAGAGTAACAAAAGCAACACCATCACCAAAGAAACCCATGCCAAACCCATACGCAACTACCAAGTCATAATCAATCTACACCTACAACCAACAAAAAAAGCAGCCGTCCATATCCACCTCTCCTGACAAAAAAGTCGCCATCACCCGCCGACCTTTTATATTCAGAAGCGATATAGACCGCTGCTTTTCCTTCTATATATCTCTACACATTCTACTATTGCTCACTCGACTAAGCTTTTTACACTTACCCGTGCTTGTGCTTGTGCTTGTGCTTGTGCTTGTGCTTGTGCTTGTGCTTGTGCTTGTGCTTGTGCTTGTGCTTGTGCTTGTGCTGTGCTTTTAAATCTTTCCCTGCCCGCCCACAAAACGCCATAAGACGGGTATTTGCTCCCGCCCTTCCACCAAAGTCGCCACCCGTGCGGAGCGAAGGAAAGGGAATAAGGGAAAAGGACGACTTTGGAGGGGCGGGAATCTACCTTCTCTCCTAATCCAGTAGATTCCCGCGGCTCCACCGGAGTCCGTTCCCTTATCCTTTTCCGAAGCGTTCTCCCCTCCAAGCGACCAAATCCCAAACCCAAGGAGCAACGACCCATCTCAAGGCGTTACAATTTCGATACCATGCTGCCCCGCATACTGCACATACTCATCCCCAGGCACACTATTCGTGATCAAATAATCAATCTCACTCAGCGCACAATACGTCGTCAGCGCATACTTATCAAACTTACTATCATCAATCATCAACAGCACATTCGAGCTTTTCTTCACCACCGTGCTTTTCAAATCCGTCTCCATAGGCGATGAATTGGTCACCCCATTCACAATCGAGATGCCAGTTGAAGCGACGAATGCCTTGTTAATATTGTATTTGCCCAGCAACTCCACGCTCTGAAAGCCAACAAATGAGTCCGTTTTGCGCTCAAACATACCGCCTGTCGAGAAGATCGTCAGATTCGGATACCCTTTGGCTCCATGAATAAAATCGAAGTTGTTCGTCACCACTGTCAATTGGCGATCCTGAATATACGGTAACAGCTCCAGCGTCGTCGTACCAGAATCGACAAAGATCACATCTCCATCTTCCACATACCGCGCAGCGAGCCGTCCGATTTCCTGCTTTTTGGTTAGATTCTGATCTTTGCGTTCGTGAAAGACGACAAGGGTCGAATGATTGACCGATACCCCGCCATATACCTTCTTCAAAATACCGGAGTCTACCAGCGGGCGAATATCACGGCGGATCGTATTTTTGGAGACACCAAAATGGTCGACCAGTTCTTCGAGTGAGACCGATTCGTGTTCAAATACATATTCCTTGATCTGATTGATACGTTGCGTTTTGATCATGTGTTGATTCTCCTAAAATGAATTTTCCGATTTCACTACGTTTCCTATCCAACAGGAAAACAATATCTATAGAAAGGTAGGGCATATATTCTCAAGATGTCCAACATACACCTATTTTAAACCTAGCTAGCCAATTGTAAAAGCAAAAGCGTGTTTTTTACTCGCTCCATGCTGAATAATAAGCACAAAATTAGAAGAGATACAGGAAAAATGCAATCGTATTTACGCTAGTTTACAGCGGATTTACTACAAAAGGTTCCTACCAGGAAATCAGGAATAGGAAGATAGGAAGGTAGCAATAGTCATGTGAATGTTTCGACAAAAACTTCAAATTTGTAAACCAAAATGCGCTTGTGTACGAATAATATGTATACGTTCCTTATTAGGATGGTAAAAAAGGGGTAATATGCATAAAAACGTCCCGAAATTTTGTTCAAATTTGATTAAATTCCCTGTAAGGGATTGAGCTGGCGGGCTGTGGTTATAAATATAGTAATAGCGCAATCGCGCATCCGCTAGCAAGGAGTAGGAAGTATACATCTCATTACTATTAAGTATTAAGAACCATTTCCTATTGTGGAAATACTGGTTCCAGAGGCATACTTAAGTCACAAACAAAAACAATATTCGCCAAATAAATTGTCGGAAAAACACGAAAAAGAGGAAGAAACTATAAACTTCTTCAAAAATCTTCCGATAAATAGAATATCACATTAAATGTTGCAACCTAAAATATTTTAAACAAATTAATTGTAAAAAACCTAATTTTGAGTTAAACTACATGTAAAGCAAATCGAGGGGGCTAACCTAATGAATTACAATCAATTGACAGACGTTAAAATTATGGAGAAAGCAAAACCTGTTTCCGGCGGTTGGTTCCGCTTTGTAGAAAGCACGGAGACTTCCAAAAATCAAAACGAGCTGGAGCAATGGGCAGCTATTTATCATATGGAAAACGATAAATACATCGTCACCAATGATTTCCTGAATGTAGGTCTGAATGATCCTGCTGGTCGTGTACATGTAGTTGGTTATGGCGATAGCCTCGACAGCATCATGTTCGTTATCTGGGAACATCAAAAAGAGATGGGCAAAGACTACACAATTCTGGATCAAATTCGCGAAATCAAAAGTGAAGAGCTGGAAAAAGCAAGCCAAAAAACATGGAGCTGGGACGAAAAGTCTGCAGATGCTACCTACTTCAAACACGAAATGTTCAATCCTTGGGAAGAAAGTTATTGAGCGATGAAAGTACGAAGACGAGAAAAACCCTTCTAATATTCACCTGCTGCTGAAGGGCAGACGGTGAGGATAGAAGGGTTTTTGTGTTGGATTTTAATTTCGCTAAGGAACATGATATGCTGTCTGTATTTGGAATAGTGGAGGGATGGAGAGTATGCAATTGCCGGAAATTACATATGGGGAACATCAGATTATTCAGGTCAAAATAGCGATGTCCTATCCGCTGCGCTGGGTGAACAGCTATCTGGTGGGCGGACCGGACGGATGGAGTGTGATCGACCCCGGACCACGTACACCTGATAATGAGCAGGCTTGGCAGGATGTGTTGAAGCAGCTGGAGATTCCGTGGTCGGCGCTGCAATCCGTTGTGCTAACCCATCATCATCCCGATCATTACGGTTTGTCGGGTTGGTTTCAGCAGCAGACGGGTATTCCGGTATGGCTATCGCAGCGAGCGCTGGCGGAAGCGGTTCGCTCTTGGGGGCTGGATAGTACAGCGGCGCATGATTTGGTCGGGCAATTTGCTCGTCATGGTATGCCAAATGAGATTACCTCGCAGCTGCCGGAGCATCTACATAGCTTTATCCCGCAGGTGACGCCGCAGCCGCAGGTGTCGATCATTGTACCCGGACAACCGCTACAAATGGGCGGACGTACATGGGAAACGATTGAAACGTCGGGTCATGCGGCGGGGCATATTTCCTTTTACGAGCCAGAGCAGAAAATTATCTTTTGCGGCGATGCTGTCCTGCCGCAAATTTCGCCCAATATTAGCCTTATTCCGGGCAGTGATCCACATCCGCTGCATTTGTATTTGGAGGGACTGCGTCAGCTAGGCAAATATGAAGTAGCGCAGGCTTACCCCGGTCATCGGCGTCCATTTACTGCTTTTCAGGAGCGTACGATTAAGCTGCTGGAGCATCATAGTGAGCGGTTAGACAAAATGGAGCATATGCTGCGTCAGCATCCATCTAGCGCATACGACATTTGCGTCGGTTTGTTCAATAGCACATTATCCTTGCATCAGCTACGGTTCGCCATGTCAGAAACGCTAGCACATTTGAACGAATTAGAGCGCTGCGGCAGAATCCGGCATGAGGAGCAGAACGGTCATATCCTATACTCCGTTATCTCTTGATACGGTAGGAAGGCAAGGATAAGAGTTTTAGTGACTGTTGGATTTCTCCATCATGCAGTCTATTGCGTATATAGAGATAGCAAGGCATAACAAAAATAGAGCGGCGATCGTACTGCATATCATGAGATGATACCATCCTGATATGCAGTACGATTGCCGCTCTTTTGGATAGTTGTCGATCAGGACGACGGATAACGATGCTCATCCTTCGCTTTCGCCTGATCCTCTACATCCATTGATTCGCGTAACCAGATTCTATTGATACATTCCGCAATACCTATATTGAGTACAATCGCCCCGTACACACCGATAATATAACTGGTCAGCAGATTCAATCCCACCACATGCTGGCACAGCCATTCTAGACTGTGAATAAACATATTCGTAAAGCAAAATAAATAACTGCGCACCATCCAGCGACGATGACGCTGCCATCTGCCCTTTCTGATCTGCACCAGCGCTGTAATCGTGATCCAAATCCAAGCGATATTGACGAGGTTAAAGGGAATACTAGTCACCTTGCCACCAGTCGCATAAGGAGCGAGATAACCGGATGTCAGATCGACCACCAGAATCGCGATCACATACATGTACCCGTTCACCCGATGCCAGCGGCGATAACGACGTAACAGATATGATGAGAAATTAAATGCACCACCCACCAGCGCTAGACAAGCTGCTATCACATGAATGTACATAATATTCAGCCACAGCGGCAGATGAGGCGGTTGGTTTGCACCTGTTTTCTGACTTAGAAAATCCGCCGCTTGGGGATCGGCAATCAGATTGGCATAAAGCGTATGAATGCTATAGAGCGTCGTAAGGATAATCAATAGCGGCAATGTGCTGCGAGGAACCATTTTGACTAGGTGGTGCTTCCACAATGTAGTCAACATCATGCCCCAAGCTGCTCGGTCAGCTGATATAGCGCATGACGCGTAGAAGTCAAAAACGATTCTACCTGCCGATGCTGATCTGACGACGATCTCTGGTGGTCCAGTTGAATTTCGGTATGACGAATGGTAGACTGCAAATTATGTATCTGCGGTTTCATATCCCGCGTATTTTTTATTGTAAACAATACATGCCGGTTCCTTCCGGTTTTTTCGTCCGCCATATAGTCATGTCCCCTCAACGTTCATCTTTTCTAGTCTGCCGCAGCCGCATAACAAAGCTATCCCGCGGCTCTATGATCAGGCGCAAGCTGTGCGATCCTATTTCCGTTCCGCTTGTATACTCGTTCGATTATAGCATACAACATTTGTGATTCTCGTCGAGATTTAACTGGAATTAAGTCCAATTTCATCAGGAATTAAGCTACCGAACGTAAACTACCTATAACGCTTCAACGCCGTATGTTTTATTTCAGCCCGGAGATGAAAGGGGCCATCATCATGAACAATGCAGACAGCACATGGATTGATATCGCAGTACAGGGACTACGTTTGGTCGCTTATTTATCCTTATTGGTCAGCGCCATGATCGGATTGTTTGGTAGTCTGGCCATTTTGGTGGAACGTAAGGGAGCGAACTGGTACCGAATTCGTTCGGTTCTCGTTTACCTGGGACTGTGGCTCACTATTGTGCAAGGGGTCATCAGTGTGATCAATATTGCCTTTTATCAGGGCTGGTCCGCCGCGCTGATTCCGTTTACCACTTATGCAGGTAGACTCAGTAACGGATTCGCGCTGATTGCTTTTTATACAACGCTTGCTTATATCGTACCGTCATTGCTTGCATCGCGCCGCAATGGTGCCAGCCTGCCGCCGCGTTTTCTATCGGCACTGCTGATTCCGACACTCGGACTGCTCATGCTGTCTGGACTATCCACCCGTAATTACGAAGGGCTGCTATCGTTACTTCTGGTCTATGTATTTACTGCATTATGTCTCGTCTGGTTGATCGTGCTACGCTCTCTTGCTAGCGACAGTGAAGCCAAGCATAAGGCGCGCCAACATCGCAAATTCAATCTGCGTAGCCCTGACATCAAGCTAAGTAATCGTAATACAGACGCCCATGATCAACATGACGAAGAATCGCATACAATCATGCGTTAAGTCTATTATTCATCTATGTAGTCGCGATAATCATCAATGATTGGAACATAAGAAAACCGCCTGCTTCTTTGCATCTTGTATGTATCGTTACGCTCACCTTTCGTGAATGTAGCTGTCATACATCGGCAAAGAAACTAGCGGTTTTTTTGGATGATTGGAATTAATGCGGAAGTCGTTGTACAGATCGCACAGCTCACATTCCACATCTTATTTGCAATCCTATACGGTTCAAGCATACATCACACACATCAATGAACGTTTATGTCGTTTCATCATCTTCTGGCAAATTCATACTTCCCGTATCCTGCTGTAATTCCTGCTCCATCCGTCGTCCATGCGCAATGCGACTACTTGCTGCCGCTGCAATCGCCCCGACAATATCATCAAAAAACGTATGAATCGGCCCTAGACTTTTATCATTCAGCCGTCCCAGCACGCCCGGCTTCAGCTTATCAATATACCCATAATTCGTAAATCCAATACTGCCATACACATTCACAATCGCAAACGCCAAAATCTCGTCCACGCCATACAGCCCTTCGTCATTCTCGATCATCTCCTGAAGCGGAGAGATCAATTGCCGTTGCTCTGCCAGAATATCCAGCTGCACACCCGTCAATAGGGCATTTTGCACCTCACGCTTCATCAGTACCTTCTTCACGCTCTGCTCACATTCCTCAATCGTCAGATCTGGAAAATATCCCTGCTGCAAAAACAACACCAATTCCCCAATCTCCCGAATACTAACCCCACGCTTTTCCAACCACTCCAACGTCGCCTGCTCCACATTCAAACTGCTTAAACGATACGGCATTTTCCCCGAAGAATTGCTATCCATTATCATCGCCTCTTTCTGCATCAATTCCTACATAGACGTACCTATACCATATTTAAACCTCATCCCCCCAACCAACCCAATCACCCAGCCCCCACTTACCAATCACGCGATCTAACTCCCGAACGTCATTCAATAAATCGTTCATCCTCAATCGAATCATTTAGCACCCCACACTTTATTAGAGTGCTTTTACAACCCATGTTTGTTAAAATAAGAATGCGAATAAGAAGCAGGAGGCATACAACTATGAGAATCAACGGACGGCAGCAAAATGAGCTGCGCCCCTTGAAAATAACCCCCAATGTGAACAAATACGCGGAAGGTTCCGTGTATATCGAAGTTGGCGACACGAAAGTACTGTGCACCGCATCGGTAGAAGAACGGGTTCCGCATTTTATGAAGGGACAGGGCAAAGGCTGGGTAACCGCAGAATATTCCATGCTGCCACGCGCAACACAAACGCGGAATCAGCGTGAAGCTGCCAAAGGCAAACTGGGCGGACGCACGATGGAAATTCAACGTCTGATCGGTCGCGCGCTGCGCTCGGTTATCGATCTGCAAGCACTTGGCGAGCGTACGATTACTGTGGACTGCGATGTCATTCAGGCGGATGGTGGTACACGCACCACGTCCATCACTGGTTCATTTGTGGCGCTGGCTATAGCGATGGACAAGCTGGCGGTTCAGCATAAGCTGGCTCGTTTCCCGATTACGGATTATCTGGCTTCGGTCAGCGTAGGCATCGTGGGCGACCGTGCAGTACTGGATCTGAACTATGAAGAGGATTCCAAAGCCAAAGTCGATATGAACATTGTTATGACGGGCAAAGGCGAATTCGTCGAGCTGCAAGGCACAGGCGAAGAACGTCCATTCAACCGCAAAGAGCTAGATCAGATGCTGGAGCTTGGTGAGCAGGGCATACTGACTATGATCGAAGCACAAAAAGAAATTTTAGGGCCGATTGCATTGAAAATCAGCTCTGGTCAGGCGGGAGCACAGGTATGAGTGTCCTTTCCGGCAATATCGTCATTGTAGCAACCAAAAATAAAGGCAAGGTGAAGGAATTCGCACATGCGTTTGCCACGCTGGGCTTTGAGGTGCGCAGTATGTTCGATTATCCCGATTTGCCGGAGATTGTGGAAGATGGGGTAACCTTCTCCCAAAATGCCTTCAAAAAAGCCAAATTAGTTGCCGATGCACTCGGCGTGCCAGTGCTGGCGGACGATTCTGGTTTGTGTGTAGATCGTCTGGATGGTGAACCCGGCGTCTATTCCGCACGTTATGCGGGTGAGCAGGCAACCGATGCGGATAATAATACTAAGCTGCTAAGTGCGCTGGAGGAATTACAGCTAGGCGAAGATACTGAGCAACCGCTGCTTAGTCCAGCACGGTTTGTATGCAGTCTGGCGCTGTACGATCCGTCTAGCCACCAGACGTGGACGGCGGAAGGTACGGTCGAAGGTTGGATTACTGCTACGCCATCCGGTAATAGCGGTTTTGGATATGATCCGTTGTTTTACCTGCCAACCGAGCAGAAGACGATGGCGGATCTAACGATGGAACAAAAGCAAAGCATCAGTCACCGTGGCGCTGCGCTGCGTAAGCTGATCGCTCAGCTGCAATTGGAAGTATAACTGGATACAAGAACAAGCAAAGCCATGCGCGGGAGACCGCTTCATGCTTCATTGCCGTTCATTCCCTTTTCGTCGCAATTCATGCAGGCAGAGACAGGAAAATGAAATGCAAATGAGCAGAAGTATCGTCACCGCAGCATGGCTTTTATTTTTAACATCCGGTAGATATGGTGAAACGGTATTCTTTGATTTCGACAATTGCCTTATTGTAAAATTGGAAGTAGCAGCATACTATGCCGGTCATCCGGTGTGACAGGAGGATGTACATATTATGGAAGTGAAGCTGAGTATTGATTTTGATGCGCATGAGGACGGGAAGAGGCTGGCACCGATGATCGAGGAGCTGGCTGCCGATTCGGAGAAAAGCAATGCCTTGACCAGTCTGATTATTGGAGACTGGGGTGCGGCGTATGAGCAGTCACCGGATGACTTTTTGCCAACATTGATCCAATCTAGTGGCTCCTTTCCGAATTTACGCAAGCTGTTTATCGGGGATATGAGCTTTGAAGAATGTGAAGTATCGTGGATCAATCAGAGCAATCTAGGCCCGCTTCTGTCTGCGTATCCGCAGCTAGAAACATTTATTATCAAAGGCAGTACCGATCTGGAACTGAATCCGCTAGAGCACCACAATCTGAAGGAATTGAGCATTATTTGTGGTGGGTTGCCAGCGAGTGTGCTGCAAGCTGTCTATCATGGCACATTGCCAGAGCTGCGCAAGCTGGAGCTGTATCTTGGTGTAGAGGATTACGGATTCGACGGCGATCTGGAGCAGGATATTCTGCCGTTTCTGAACAATAATCCGTTTCCAAAGCTGACATCGCTTGGTTTGAAGGATAGTGAATTGCAGGATGAGATTGCGATTGCCGCAGCGAACGCACCTGTATTATCCCAACTGGAAGAGCTGGATTTATCCGAAGGCACGCTATCTGACAAAGGTGCTGAGGCGCTCATCAACAGCGAGCATATTCGTAAGCTTAAGCATTTGAATCTGAGCTATCATTATATGTCTGATGATATGCTGAATCGCTGGCGTGGTACTGGTCTTCATGTGAGTTTGGATGAGCAGCAGGATCTAGGCGAGGAGTGGCGCTATCCGGCGCTGACGGAGTAATGACAGCGACGTTATCTCGTACAACCAACCACATTCTGTTTGGCAATCCGGGCAATAAGCGAACGGCAGGCTGGCAACAGGCGTTGTCTCATCATGGGCGCGCCGCTGCATTGGAAGTG
This sequence comes from Paenibacillus sp. JQZ6Y-1, assembly GCF_040719145.1. Lineage (NCBI taxonomy): Bacteria > Bacillati > Bacillota > Bacilli > Caryophanales > Paenibacillaceae > Paenibacillus > Paenibacillus kandeliae. Next base: position 56,814 of record NZ_JBFDUZ010000003.1, on the reverse strand, counting down.
CCGTATGTACGGCTGCTGCATGCGATTCGTGCTCAGGAGTCCTTGCCAGAAGTAATGGAAGGTATGAGTAGTCGTCAGCAGGTGGTATTAACGGATGAGCAACAGCCCTTACTATTACGTTTGGATGCACCGGGCGATGATTTTGCTGTCGAACGTGGCTTGATTGCGTTGGGGGCAGAGGATGCGGAGGGGTGGAGCAATGATGAACTCGTGCCGCTGCATCGGCTGACCGAAGGGCATAGCATTACAGCAGCCGAGGCGAGAACATTACCGCCTCAGCACGGACGTATCTTTTATCCAGCTCAATGGTTTCGGGGCTATTGCCGATTGCTATCGTGGTTGCAGCGGCAGGTGAATCTGTATGTACCACAGGCGCGCTGGCTGAATACGCCAGCTGACGTCGCGCTGATGTTTGATAAACGGGCATGCTCGCAGCATCTGGCTACTGCCGGAGTAGCAGTGCCGCCGATGCTATCTGCATTGGATCAACCAGAATGGCGGAATCTGCAGCAGACCAATGATCCTTTGTATGCTGAAAAGCTTCGTCAATCGCTGCATACTGCCAATCCCACCTCCTTTATAGCGGGGGATGAGCATTTGGGTATTACTGGCTATGAGCATCTGCATAGGATGATGAAGCAGCAATATGCGCGGCGTGTATTTATCAAGCTGTTTTGCGGCTCGGCGGCATCTGGTGTGATCGCGTATCAGTATCAGCCGCATACAGGTGCGGAGATTGCCATGACCACGATTGGGATGGAGCAGGTACATGGCGAGTATGTGTTTTACAATTCCGGGCGATTGATTCGCTACACGCAGCAGGATGATATTCGGCGGATTGTGGATTGGCTGGCAATTGAGGGCATTCATGTGGAGCGCTGGGTCAGCAAAGACATGATGAGCGGGAAAGCGTATGATGTGCGTCAGCTGGTTTGCCGCGAAGGAGCGGGACATGCCGTAGCACGTCTAAGCCGGACGCCGATCACCAATTTGCATTTACGTAATGAACGAATGTTGCTTGAGGATTGCCAATTGCCACCAGAGACGGTGAAGGGCATTTCAGCGGTAGCGATGCAAGCATTATCTTGCTTTAAAGGGTCATTTTGCGCAGGGATGGATGTGCTGGTGCCGCAGCATGGCGGTCATCCGCTCATTATGGATGTGAATCCGTTTGGCGACCTGCTGTATCATGTGCGTCATCACGGATTGAGTCCGTATGAGTGGGAGTTGGATTGCCTGCTGCGATTGGAACAATAAGCAGACAGCCGATCATTGAGCAATCATGCAGCAACGAATCTATCCGCATGCAGCCAGATGACCATGATGGACGAGAAGGAAAGGAAATAGGTACGTATGCTGAATATGAATGAAATCGTAGGCAGTCATGATATTGTGATGATTACGCTAGATACGCTTCGTTATGATGTCGCCGTATTGGAGCAGGACAACTGCCCTCATCTGTGCGGAACTGGTGCTTGGGAAAAGCGGCATACGCCGGGCAGCTTTACTTATGCGGCGCATCATGCGTTTTTTGGCGGATTTTTGCCTACACCCGCCAATACGGACAAAGCCTCGCATGTACGTTTATTTCACGGGAAACATAGCGGGCTGCGCACTCATCCGAACACTTGGCTATTCGATGCACCGGATATTGTCAGCGGGCTAGCCCAAGAGGGATACCGTACGATTTGTATCGGTGGCGTTATCTTTTTTACGAAAAAAAACAAGCTGTCCCGCGTATTGCCGGGATATTTTCAACAGAGCTATTGGCGGATGAACTTTGGTGTGACGAATCCCAATTCGACCGCCAATCAGGTGGATCATGCACTAAAGCTGCTGGACGGCATATCGGAGCAGGAAAAGCTATTTCTGTTTATGAATGTGTCTGCGATTCACGGACCAAATCATTATTATATCCCCAACAACCGCCGCGATTCGGTGGATAGTCAGCGTGCTGCGCTACGTTATGTGGATGGTGAATTGGGACGATTGTTCACTGCTCTGCGCGAACGGGAACGTCCCGTGCTGTGTCTGGTCTTTTCCGATCATGGAACAGCGTATGGTGAGGATGGATATGAAGGGCATCGTCTGGCGCATGAGGTCGTCTGGAATGTGCCTTATCGCGAATTTTTTCTGTAAACTAGTAAACCGGAGGAGTGTGATCTCATGATGCAGAAGCAAATGAACCCGCCGCTGCGCGCGCTGGCACCCCACGAATGGACATCCGAATTGCGGGAGTGGGAACAGCAGCTATCGGCTGCACCGTATCGTTCCTATCTGTATTCCTACCCGCATAAGACGGCGTATCGTGAATTGAATCCTCCCTATCCATTGCAGCAGCTGTGGGAGCAGGAGCAGCTGGATAGTTATTTTCTGTATATGCATATTCCGTTTTGCGGCGCACGCTGCGGATTTTGCAATTTGTTTACCCTGCCTGACAAAAGAGTGGATGTACATAAGCAGTATGTGGATGCGCTGGAACGACAGGCGATGCAATGGGCGCCGATCATGGCGGGCAGCCCTTTTTCACGGTTTGCTATCGGTGGGGGAACGCCGACCCTGCTAGAACCAGAGCAATTGAATCGGTTATTCGTGATTGCACAGGATATTATGGGGCTGGATGTGCGTACCTCCTCAATCTCGGTGGAAACATCGCCAGAGACGGTAACGGAAGAACGAATGGAGATCTTAAAAGGCTGGGGCGTGGATCGGATCAGTATGGGCATCCAGAGCTTTATCGAGCAGGAGAGCAAAGCAATCTATCGTCCTCAAAACCCAGATCTAGCACGTCAAGCGCTCGTCATGCTCAAGCAGTATGATTTTCCGCTGCTCAATGTCGATCTGATCTACGGTCTACCGGGGCAAACGGTGGACTCATGGTTGTATTCGCTAGAGCAGGCGCTGGAATTTGAACCGGGCGAGATTTTCCTGTATCCGTTATACGTCCGCGAGAATACAATCCTCAAGCCCGGTCATACGGGATTGGAGCATGATATGCGGATGCAGCTGTATGAAGCAGCATGCCAGCGATTACAGCAGGCAGGCTATATTCAATATTCGATGCGCCGCTTTGCCCGTCCATTTCATTCGACCAAATCGCTGCTGCCGTATAGTTGTCAGGAGGAAGGGATGGTCGGATTGGGCTGTGGCGCGCGTTCTTACACACGCCATGTGCATTACGCCTCTCGCTATGGCGTGACGACAGCAGCAACACGTAGCATCATTGCCGATTATGTTGCAGCTGAACGGTATGATACGGCTGATTATGGCTTTGTACTGAATGAACAGGAAAGTCGCCGTCGCTTTGTATTAAAAGCCTTGCTGCATCGTGAGGGATTGCAGCAGCTACAGTATTATGAACGCTTTGGCAGCTGGCTGCTTGACGATCTGCCTGAGCTGAAGCAGCTAGTCTGGACCGGGCTTGCTGATTGGATACCTACATCCGCATCAGGAAGCGAATCGATAGAGGGAGCAGTGGCGGATTCCGTAGCGACGCTATCGGAATATGATACGATCCTGCGTCTAACTTCGCGTGGTATGGCATTGTCGGACAGTATTGGTGATTGGCTGATCTCACCGGATGTGTATGCGTTAATGGAAGGGTATGAGGGCGTATGAGTCATGAGTCGTCCTTATCGTCATCCGGTTCGTCGTCAGCTTCTGCCCCGTTTGTGCAGCGTGAACAAGCAGGTGTTTTATCTCGACCTGACAGCTTTGGATCTTCAGGCATGACAGCTTCGGTGTATTATCGCGGCAGTCTATCATCCTGCAATTACGCTTGTCCTTACTGCCCATTTAGCAAAAGAGTGGATAGCCGCGAAACCTTGGCACGCGATCGTCAGCAATTGCATACGTTCGTAGACTGGGTGCATCAGCAGAAAAGTCGAGGGCATCGGCTATCGATCTTTTTTAATCCATATGGCGAAGGGCTGGTGCATAGCTGGTATCGTCAGGCGATGGTAGAGCTATCTCATCTGCCACATGTGGATAAGATTGCGATTCAGACGAATCTGTCGGTCAAGCTGGATTGGACATCTTCCTTGCAGCGTGACAAAACTGCATTCTGGGCAACGTATCATCCGGGCGAGACGACGGAGGAGCGATTTGTGAAACAGTGCATGACACTGTACGAACAGGGCATTGCCTTTAGTGCGGGTACAGTAGGCTTGCGTGAATCGTTTACAGCGATTGCTTCACTCCGCGACCGTTTGCCAGACGATGTATATGTATGGATTAATGCGTTCAAAGATCGCCCCAACTATTATCGTCCCGGCGAAGTAGAGTATTTGCAGCAGATTGATCCTTATTTTGCTCATAATCTAAAAGACTATGACAGCTTGGGGCAATCCTGTCTAGCAGGTGAGCAGGTCTTTTATGTGCAAGGAAATGGAATGGTGAAGCGCTGTTATCAAGACAAGCGCGTCATCGGCAATATCTACCGACATGAATTGGAGCAAATGGCGGAAAAGCGTCCGTGCGGAATGAGTCGTTGCGGTTGTTATATCGGCTATATTCATATGCCAGAGCAACCGTTCAGCCAGCTATATGGAAATGGTCTGCTAGAGCGGATTCCAGAAGCATACCGAGCAGTGCCGCAATTATAACAGTGAGATGGAAATGATGAATGAAGATCTGTCGCTCAAGTGCTTACAGCGCCTACGTTCCTGTAATGAATGGTGGGCAAAAGAAATCACACTCAAAATGACAGGCGGTACAACGACGATAAGAACGGTAAGCACCAAAAGCATGAAAAGTATTAAAAGCACCAAACATACGAAACGCATCCGTACTATGTAAAAAAAGCAGGTAGCTGGTGAGCATCACCAGTTGCCTGCTTTTGTATTTATAGGTATGGAATACTTGCTAGCTTGCCATTCACACCTGTTCATCCATTCCGCATCTATCATTTCGTTTCAATGCGATATATTCTGCATTGCCGTTCCTGCTGCATTGAACAACGGGCGACTCTGCATATACTCCATATCAAACAGCTGATCCTCGACTGGTTCAAACACATGATGGCGATAATCGCCAATCATAATATAGCCGTTATACAGCTTTTTCACATACACCTGCTGCTTCGCCTGCAAAATGCAGCCCGCATTCGCATCGCTGCCGACCATGCCTGCAATAATGCGGTCTTCCGCATGTAGACGCGAACCACGGCAGATCGACTGCTCTTTCATAAAAGCGATACTGCCTGCGGAATACAATTCGCTCTGCATGACGCCTTCATGCGTAATTACAATATCGCCATTCGACTTGATTTGGCTCGATTGGCAGCGAAATAGCTCAATATTAACCTCAATCTCTTGCATACTGGATACACTGGCATACAGCCGATCCAGCAGCCCTCGAATCAATACGATTTGCTGCTCATCCACCTGCTCCAGAATAGCACCGGAATGAAGAAAATAGTGCAGATAATGCTTGAGCTGCTCCGACTCACGGCTGTCCACGTGCTGAATGCTAGCGAATACTTGCAACAGCTCTTTGCACAACTCTGGAATCGTTTTAAATTTGCGTTCAATCAGTAGCATAATCATCTGGCTATAGCGCACCGTCTGTTGACGCGCCGCCACTTCCTCCGCCAGTGTGTGCGCTGCTAGGTCGAGCTGGCGAATCTCATGACTTAGCTGCTTGGAAGCTGCATACATGCGATTGAACATCACGCCAAAATAACCGGAATAGATGCGCCCGCCAATAATTGTCCCTTCAATAGAGATACTTCCGGTCGCCGTAATGGTCGAATTGTACACATTCCCATGGACATACACATTGCCTAGCGACTCGATGATCATGTGATCGGTCACATTGCCATTCACGATCACATCTCCAGCGAATACGATATTGCCAGTGCGCAGATCCACATCGCCATCCACGATAAAAGCATTGGAAATGTCGATCACATGCTGATTGCCTTTACCCGTCATACGCGGGCGACCCGGACGTAGTGCTACAATCTGTCCGTGGTCATTCATCTCAGCAAATTCGCCAGCAACTACATCTACATCCTGTGCTGGGCGCGGTAGCAGTTCATTGCCAAATACATCGAATCCGGGCAGTCCTTGAATCGGCGCATGTTTGGCGGCAACAATCTCACCTTCATGTACCGATGGAATACGGCGATGACTGCGATAATCGACAATTCCCCCAGCTTCGTGAAAGATCGTTTCAATCTTTTCTGGGAAAAATAATTCCAACCGTGCATCCGTGCCGGGAATAGAAGCTTGCCCGCGTGCGATGACTATAGGCTGATGAGTAGGAGATTCCAATTCGCCAAGAATAGCAGCTTTATCAATATTTTTACGAATGCCGCGATGCTCCAGTGCATTCATTACATGCTTAAATTCTACCGTATCCACGATGCGCGTCTTGTCTGGCATCGCACGCACGATCATTTGGTTCGCTGCTGGTGTATCAATCAGCGTCCATTCAAACCGCTCGCGAGTATGCAGCGTCAAATACGCTTCCATTTGATCCGGTGACACACTGATTTCGAACATCGGTGTGTGTTGTAGCTCCCAATGGACGATATCCTCTTCACTTACATGAGCAGTGCCAGAAATGATATTTTCGTTCACAATCAGCGCAACGGGCAGAACAGCACGAATGGTCGCCAATTTGCCGCCTGCTTTCGGTGAAAACACATGAATCCGATTGTCATTGATTTTGATCCAGCCATTGTTGCTGTCGCCAGCAGGTCCGTCTTCCCGGGTATTCAGGGATACGGAGGTATTGTGATCAGCCGATTGAATCATACGCCCCAGTTCCTCGTTAGAGATGGGCCTGGACATTCTGTATCCCTCCCGTTAGGTGCATCCGAATATTTCCTATATTTTACTGTAGGAAATCTTGAATTTAAATGGTTCAGAAAACCTGTATCTTGTATGCAGTATGTTTATGTGTACGCTTCCAAAATGAGTGCAATGATTGAATGATTAAAGTCTGTATGTAATTTAATTAATAAACACACTGTTATTATAATACACATTTTCCCAATTTAAACTTCATTTTGAACAAAAAGTCCCTTTTTTTGAACATTTTTTTCTTAGTTTAACACGAAAAGCGAAAAGGAAGTGGTACTAAATGCCGATAATAGGACCAAAGAATGATAGATGTCGCATAGAAAGCAGATAATAGTTTGAAAAATACGACAAATCGTTTATACTATTTTTTGTCGTTTTCAATGAACTTTATTGTGTCCCAGTAGCTCAGCAGGATAGAGCAACGGCCTTCTAAGCCGTCGGTCAGGGGTTCGAATCCCTTCTGGGACGTTACATCAGTACATACCATAAGAAAAGGCATCTTTTCTTACGAGACAAAGGATGAACAGACAAAGAATAAAGAAAAAGCATCTCCACTAAGCGGAGATGCTTTTATGTGTTGAATAGAGATTCTTTTCCATATAAACATGTATGTTTTTAAGTGTTGCTGACCAGATAAGTAACATTACACATGTTACCGCTGCCGCCGATCACCTGAATATTGTATGCAGGTGAACTGCTCTGTGCCGAGAATCCGTCTGAATCCGCCTCAAAATTTGCAGGCTTAGCATTGTTAGGAACATGGGTCGGTGAAACGACCCATTCTCCATGAGCCAGCACCGTTTTGTTTTCCAGTACAAGCTCACTGTCGGTTACGTTAATTACGGAAATATGCACTTCGCGTTGCGCCATCGGTAAATCACTCCTATTGATGTATGATGTATGATGTATAGGCGATAGGCAAAGCCTATACACGCAGGTTTTGGGCTCAATTAGTAGCAGTCAGCAGATGATCCTAATAAAAACGAGCTTCCTGTAACAAAATGATGGCATTGCAGCAGGTTTCAGTAAAATGTATACTTTATTCACTGTTATCTTTTCAATCATTCAAACACCATATCTGTAAAAACGGGAGGCATTATAAATGGAACGATGGATGCGTTATGTGTACAAAATTCCCGCTATTTTGCAGGCTGTACTGAATGTAACGCTGGGACTGGTTGCGTTTACCTTGTGTTTTTTCTTATTCAAAGAAGCTTGGCATATTTTCAGCTTTATCTTTCTCGACAACCAAGCATCAACCTCGTATGAATTTACGGCTACACTGTTGGTCTTCTTTCTCTACTTTGAGTTTATTGCGCTCATTATTAAATACTTTAAAAGCGGTTTTCATTTCCCGCTGCGTTATTTCATCTATATTGGGATCACTGCCATCATTCGTCTGATTATTGTGGATTACGATAATGCAATGAATACGATGCTGTGGTCGATTGCCATTCTAGTGCTGCTAGGCGCATTATTTTTATCCAATTCACGCCCGATTCGTCATGATCATTGATTCGTCGTATATCTGATCCGTTGTACCATCCTATTCTTATCATTCCCATGGAGGACATTATGCCAGAAACATTCGTGAAAATTTCGCAAAACAGTGCTATCCGTATCGAACGTTTACGCCGTGAAGGCGTGCAGGATGAGCAGTTAGTACAAGCGTTGGAACAACGCAATCCACAATTGCTGCAAGGCTATGCTGCTGCCGCCGAGCTAGATATGATTGCTTGGGCAGATTATGCGTCAGAGCACGGCGAGCAGTTAAAAGCCGCTATCCAAGAAGGGTATCAAATGACCTTCAATACCGTACTCGGTGTACGCAATTGGCTGTTGTTTGCATTGGATATGGAAGCAGGTGCAGATTATGTGGAAGGCGAAGGGCGAGTAGATGGTTTACAGCTGGATGCACAGCAACTGGAACGCGTTCGTCATACACTTGCTGTAAACTGGGTGACTGTGCAACAACCCGACCAGACCGTATCGCTAATGCTGCGCGCGCTTGCGCACGATTCCATGTAAATTGCTGTATACCAATCCAATACTGTACCAAAGCAATGATCTGTCATTGATCAATGGAAAGTGATAATGAACCCTAGAATAGTAGGACGTAATAGAAGTGAATGTATAGAAGTGAATCAGAGTAACAAAACAGGCGCTACCGCGTTATTGCTGCGGTAACGCCTGTTTTTTATATGCTGTTTGTCGATATTGCCTTGGATTCATATGGCACAGCTGCTTAAATACTTTGCCAAAATGCGACACATTGCCAAAGCCTGCAGCGGCTGAGACATCAATAATTTTCATATCGGTATGTTGGAGTAGTTCGCGCGCCTTCTGCACTCGAATAGTATTGATATATTCGGTGATAGGAAATCCGGTTGTCCGTTTAAACATACGACTAAGATGAGCCGGGCTTAGATGGAATTGATCTGCCAGCTGCTGAAGTGGAAGTGGCTCGGCATAATGCTCGCGAATATGACGTGCTACCGACGACATTTGCTGCTGCACGGCGGATCGTGTAGCTATATCTATACGTTTTGTTTGATCGGACGGCTGCCTCGCACAATGCAGTAGCAATTGAATAACCAGCTGCTCAACCATTAGCATATAGCCTTGTTCTTGGACTTTTAATTCACGTACCAGCTGCTGAACGATGAGAGGAATGGCAGGATCACGCGAATGAACTCGATACACTGGATCATGTTGCTGAAATAACGATAACAACCATTCCGCATGATTACCTAGTCGTTTAGCAGCAAAATGATCATTAAAATACAGCACAATCCGCTCATGCTCTGGCAACTCACCGGGCAAGGTACGATGTAGCTCATGCTTGCCAATGAACACAATATCACCCGCATGCACAGCATATACTTGATCGCGGATAAAATATTGCCGTTCTCCTGCTAACAAAAGATACAGCTCATAATGAGGATGCAAATGTTCTCCACTCATCGCAAAGTAATGCTGTCGTGCCGCATATTCTGCGACCAGATCATCTGGCATCTGTGTATCGGTAAGATTACTTTGCTGCTCTAGAGCTGGAATGTGTATCGTCATTATAGTTACCCTCCAAACATACATAATAGTCTGGCATGTAGCTGTCTCTATATACGCCTTCGCAGATTCAAATCATTGATATATTCGTACAGTCACACACCATGATGTTATATGTAAGCGTTACTCATAAAAGGAGTATAACACGACAAAATATGCGGGGTTTGTAAAAAAGGCATCATTTGCGGCGATTGGTAGCGCCTGTTTTGTTAAGCTGTGTGTGAATGAAGTTCAACATAGTGGGAGGCAGATGAAGATGGGCAAAAAGCGATATGTATTAGTAGGGACGGGTGGACGCGCCGAATTTTTTTATGGAGCGATTGCACGCGATTTTAGAGAAACCGCAGAACTGGTGGCATTTTGCGATATAAATGCTACACGGGCACGATATGCGAATCAATTGCTAGAACGGACATATGATCATCCTGCCATTGATGTATATAGCGCTGACCAATTTGAGCAGATGATTCGGGACAAGCAGCCAGACGATGTGATTGTAACAAGCGTGGACCGGACGCATCATCATTATATAATTCATGCCTTGGAACTGGGCTGCAATGTGATTACTGAAAAGCCAATGACTGTGGATGAGCACAAATGTCAGCAGATTCTTGATGCGGTACAGCGTACGGGCAAGCAGGTGCGCGTGACATTCAATTATCGTTACGCACCACATCATACCAAGGCACGCGAGTTAATCCGCGATGGTGTGATTGGTCAGGTAACGTCAATTCATTTTGAATGGCTGCTCAACACACAGCATGGCGCCGACTATTTCCGGCGTTGGCACCGAGATAAGCGTAACAGTGGTGGGCTGCTGGTGCACAAATCGACGCACCATTTTGATCTAGTGAATTTCTGGATCGACTCGCAACCGGAAATCGTATTTGCCTTCGGTGATTTACTGTTTTATGGACGTGAAAATGCCGAGCAACGTGGACAGACTTCCTTTTATAATCGGGCAACTGGCAGTGAGCATGCTAAGGATGATCCGTTTGCTCTGCACCTTGACCAGAATCCCAATCTAAAAGCGATGTATCTGGATGCCGAGCATGAGGATGGATACCAGCGCGATCAGAGCGTATTTGGCGATGGAATCAGTATTGAGGATACGATGAGTGTAGTCGTACGTTATCGGAATAAAGCAATGCTTACCTATTCCTTGAATGCCTATATGCCATGGGAAGGATACCGCATTGCCTTTAACGGCACCAAAGGACGAATCGAAATGGAGATTGTGGAGAAATCATATGTCAACGCAGGCGGTGAAAAAGCTGACGAAGGCGCATTGGAAGGGAAAAGAATCACCGTATACCCAATGTTCGACAAGCCGTATGAGGTACATGTGGAGGAGCAAGCAGGCGGTCACGGCGGCGGCGATCCCGTACTGCTCAATGATCTGTTCGGTGAACCGAAGGAAGACCCGTTCCACCGCGCAGCCAATCATACCGATGGCGCTCGCTCGATTTTGACAGGTATCGCTGCCAACCAAGCCATTCGTACTGGGCTTCCAGTTAAAGTGGATACGCTGGTTCACTTTTATCAAAAATAATGCAGTCGTCCGACTGGGCATAAAATCGGGTATATAACAACTATCTATGTATAATCTACTATCTTAGCAACCCGACAGGACACAGGAGGATACCAACATGCCCGGTCAACATCATCAACAATCATCTTCTGATCAAGAGCGTCACCTACTATCCACTGAGCAGCAAGTACAATCCAATATGCAGCCGCCCTCCGGCATCGAACCGAAGCAAGTAGAACAAGCGGGCAATCAAGCTCCGCCATATTATGCCGGTCTATCTCTTTCCGAAATTGAGCAATTCCAGGAGAATGGACAATGGGAGGATCATGGCGATCATCTGATCTTGCCAGTACCAGCAGAATTTAACTTCCGTATGAATATTGAATTTTTGCGCAGCTCCCCTAATGAGTGTTTGTTCACCGTTGGCGACCATGATGTGTATAAAGCGCTGGCGGTCGGCGAATCGCGTCCATTGCTGCGTATATATGAAGAGAAGCAGGGTGAAATGATTGTTCAATTCCTTGGCGATACCGCGCCAAGCGGCGAAATAGAACGCGCCGCTGTTGCCGCGTACGTGAGCGATTGGTTTGATCTAGGCATCGATCTACTTCCCTTTTATAAGCTGGCAAGTAGCGATGTACTGCTCGGTCATGCGGTGGAATCATTCTATGGATTGCGCAATATGGGCATTCCCGATCTGTTTGAAACGTTATGCTGGGGCATACTCGGTCAGCAGATCAATATTGGTTATGCGCATACATTAAAGTGCCGATTGACGGAAGCATTTGGCGAAAGTGTTGAATATGAAGGGGAAATCTATCGTATCTTCCCAACCGCCGAACGCATTGCTGTGCTGGAGATGGACGATCTAGAACTGATGCACATGACTGTGAAAAAGTGCGAATATATTCTGCACGCTGCCCGACTCGTTGCCAGCGGCGAGCTAAGCAAAGAGAAGCTGCTAGCTGCTGGAGGGTATCGAGAAGCGGAGAAAATGCTGACTCGTATCCGCGGGATCGGCCCTTGGACAGCGAACTATGTATTGATGCGTTGTCTACGTATTCCTTCAGCATTTCCAATTGATGACGTAGGGCTACACAATGTCATTCGTCATTTGACCGGCTCTGCTGCCAAGCCGACACGTGAGGAATTATTGAAACTATCCGCAGGCTGGAGCAATTGGGAATCTTATGCCACCTTTTATCTGTGGCGTGTATTATATTGACGTGTGTAAGGAATGAAATTAATAAAAAAAAGCATCTCCATATAAACGGAGATGCTTTTCTCTGTGACGTCCCAGAAGGGATTCGAACCCCTGACCGACGGCTTAGAAGGCCGTTGCTCTATCCTGCTGAGCTACTGGGACAAATATAAAATTAACGTTTCAAGCGCAACAAAAATATATTAACATGTTGCACGGAAGAAAGCAAGCTAATTTTATCCAAATACAGCGATGCGTGATCTTGTCATCCGCTCTTGTATGCGAAAAATCAATGATTGATGCAGCCGTTTCGTTGTACGACAGCGTGTTAATAGTGGATAAGGAGTTAGTCGTGACAATCGATAGGCACGCAGCATTTTAACACGGCTGTCAGCTGTGTTAAGCTATGCTATAATCATGAGGTTGTGCATAAAGAAGCAAGAAGTGCAGGAGGTGTCGTTATCGCTGATTCAAAGCATTCACATACAGAACACAATCGCAATGTCGTGCTTTTTCCAAAGACGCTTGATTATTATCAAGTCGAGTTAACGAAGATGTTGGAAACGGAACGTTATCGGGAAGCGATGGAGCTACTTCAATTCCTGTTGCAATGTCAGGGGCAGGAAGAACGTCAATTGGAGGAATGGGAGTCATTGCTTGGCTGGCTCCGTACGACGTTCCCCGAAGCGGCAGATCATTATCAGGAACCAGTGCCACAAGCCGATTCGGATACAGAAGAATCGGTCGCTAATGAACAATTGATGCGAGACAAGGTTCGACTCAAACAAGCAGAAGATCGTCAATATGAGGAGAAGCTGCTCAAAACTGCTATGGAGCGCCCTATATCCGAGCGTACGCTGCTGGCATTAGAGCAATTATCCTATTTGGAGCAGCCAGAGATCGATGAACGGATGGTAAACTGGTTGCAGCAGGATACACATTTGCATCCACTCATCCAATTCCGTGTACTGCAAACGCTGCGTCGCCGTGGACATCGAGGCATTGTACATTATATGCACCGCAATGAACGCGTCGATGTGGAAGTAGAAACGGTACCGCTTGATCCGACCGAGTTTCCGCTGTCGTTTATTCAGATTTTGGAACGTGTATCAGACAAGGCGGAGATTAGCGCGCCGAATCTGTTCTACTTTGCTCAGGAACTATGGTCGCAGTTCATCATGAGCATCTTTGGCACACAGGATTACCTGTATATCTCGCGCGGAGATGATGCTGAGATTGATGTATGGGCAGCAGCTCTGCATCAGACCGTTGCCGAAACGCTGGAAGGCTCTAGTGATGAGGAAGAGACGCGCACATTGTATGGCGTGACGGATAGCATCCGTTTCCGATATGAGCAGGCTTACCGCGCGCTACAGCAGTTCGTATCTGGGCAAATGCCCCGCTGAATACGCTAGTGCCGCAGGTATGGAACCGTCCCTTAGAGGGATATAGAAACGAACTTGATAAAACATGAATTGTTGTATATACTATAGTGGTTATTCTGCACGTGAAAATGATATAACTAATAACGAAATCATTCATGTTAAATATTTGTTGGAGGGGAATTCTTGAAATGACAGCAAAATGGGAAAAAACAGAAAAGAACCTTGGTGTTCTTGAAGTAGAAGTCGCTGTAGAGCGTGTAAGTGCAGCGATTGATAAAGCATTTAACAAAGTAGTAAAATCCGTGAACGTACCGGGCTTCCGTAAAGGTAAAGTACCTCGTTCGATCTTCGAAGCTCGTTTTGGCATCGAAAGCCTGTACAACGACGCAATCGATATCCTGCTGCCGGAAGCATACTCCGAAGCAATCGACGAAACTGACATCTTCCCTGTCGATCGTCCTGAAATCGAAATCGAGCAATTTGAAAAAGATAAAACGTTCAAATTCAAAGCAAAAGTAACGGTAAAACCTGAAGTGAAACTGGGCGACTACAAAGGTCTGGAAGTTCCTGTTTCCGCAGTTGAAGTTTCCGAAGAAGATATCGCTAGCGAGTTGGAGCGTCTGCAACAACGTCATGCTGAACTGTCCGTAATCGAAGAAGGTGCTGCTGAAAATGGCGACACTGTATCCATCGATTTCGAAGGTTTTGTAGATGGCGAAGCATTTGAAGGCGGCCAAGCTGAGCGTTACTCCCTAGAACTGGGTTCTAACTCCTTTATCCCAGGCTTTGAAGATCAAGTAGTTGGTATGGCTACTGGCGACTTCAAAGACGTAACTGTAACGTTCCCTGAGAGCTACCATGCAACAGAACTGGCTGGTAAAGAAGCTGTGTTCAAAGTAAAACTGCATGAAATCAAACGCAAAAACCTGCCTGAGCTGGACGATGAGTTTGCCAAAGATGTTAGCGAATTCGACACACTGGACGAATTCAAAGCAGATCTGAAACAACAAATCGCTTCCCGCAAAGAAAACGAAGTAAAAGCAGCAAAAGAAGCAGCTGTTGTTGAAAAAGCTGCTGAAAACGCTGAAATCGAAATTCCAGATGCAATGGTAAGTTCCGAAACTGACAACATGGTTCGCGACTTCGACAACCGTCTTCGTCAACAAGGTATGAACCTGGAAATGTACACAAGTTTCTCTGGTCAAACAACAGATGACCTGAAAGAGCAAATGAAAGAAGAAGCTGCAAAACGTGTACGCAACAACCTCGTACTGGAGCAAATCGCAAAAGACGAGAACATTGAAGTTTCCGACGAAGAAGTGGATGCAGAGCTGGAAAAAATGGCTTCTCAATTCCAACGCAGCGCTGAGGAAGTTCGCAGCATTCTGGCAGCGAATGGTTCTCTGGCAAGTCTGTCTGAGGAAATCAAACTGCGCAAAACAATCGAAATTCTGGTTGACAGCAGCAAAGAAGTAGAAGCAGTAGCTGAAAAAGCTGAGTAATTCAATTTCATATCATCCGGTTGCATGAATGTGCAACCTCTACGAATAAGGCACGTATAATCTGCGTGCCTTATTTTTCCCTATTTAGGGGCTTATTTTAGCGCGAAGGTTTTGGCAAAGGTAAATTGGTTAATAGTTGCTGTTGCGAATTTATGAACTGCAACATATTTTCCAAATCTTTACCTTTGAAAAAATGACATGGCGCAGTCTACATGTTAAAATAGAAATTGCATCCGTATTTCGATGCGTGTAATTCCCGTCGTCATATTCCTGGATAAGAAAGAGGTTGGTTCTATGAGTCTGGTACCTATGGTTGTTGAACAAACCAGTAGAGGTGAACGATCTTACGATATTTACTCAAGATTGCTCAAGGACCGTATTATATTTTTGAATACGGCGATCGATGATCATGTAGCCAATCTTGTTATCGCACAATTATTATTCCTTGCTGCTGAAGACCCGGAGAAAGATATCCATCTGTACATCAATTCTCCCGGTGGTTCTGTAACAGCGGGTATGGGTATATACGATACAATGCAATTCGTTAAACCGGATGTGTCCACCATCTGTATGGGAATGGCTGCAAGCATGGGCTCCCTGCTGCTGACGGCTGGCGCACCAGGCAAACGTTTCGCGCTGCCTAACAGCGAAGTGATGATTCACCAGCCACTTGGCGGCATCAGTGGACAAGCGTCTGATATGAAGATTCATGCAGAATGGATCATCAAAACACGCGAGAAACTGAATCAGATTTATGTGGAACGCACCGGTCAGACACTGGACAAAATTGAACGTGATACGGATCGTGACTACTTCCTGGATGCTGAGGAAGCCAAATCATACGGGCTGATCGACAAGGTTATTACCCGTCCTGTCACAAGCTAAAAAGGGGTGTAGACATGTTTAAATTCAACGATGAAAAAGGACAGCTCAAATGTTCTTTTTGCGGTAAATCGCAGGATCAGGTCCGCAAACTGGTAGCGGGTCCAGGCGTATATATCTGCGATGAATGTATCGAACTATGCACGGAGATCGTGGAGGAAGAACTGGGTCATGAAGAAGAACTGGACCTGAAAGACATTCCAAAACCACAAGAGATCCGTTCGATTCTGGATCAATATGTCATCGGTCAGGAGCAAGCAAAAAAATCCCTGTCCGTTGCTGTATATAACCACTACAAACGCGTGAATACACAGAGCAAAATCGAAGACGTCGAGCTGCAAAAAAGTAACATCATGCTCGTTGGTCCGACCGGCTCTGGTAAAACGCTGTTGGCGCAAACAATGGCGCGCATCTTGAATGTGCCGTTTGCGATTGCTGATGCGACTTCCTTAACGGAAGCCGGTTATGTCGGTGAAGACGTGGAAAACATTCTACTGAAGCTGATTCAAGCGGCAGATTATGATGTAGAAAAAGCGGAACGCGGCATCATCTATATCGATGAAATCGATAAAGTGGCACGCAAATCCGAAAACCCGTCTATCACTCGTGACGTATCTGGTGAAGGCGTACAGCAAGCATTGCTGAAAATTCTGGAAGGTACGGTTGCTTCCGTTCCACCGCAAGGCGGACGTAAACACCCTCATCAAGAATTTATTCAAATTGATACAACCAACATCCTGTTTATCGTGGGTGGTGCATTTGATGGTCTGGAACAATACATCAAGCGCCGGATCGGTAAAAAAGTAATTGGTTTCAGCTCCGACAATCAAGGTCAAAAAGATCTGAAAGCCGGAGAATACCTGAGCATGGTTCTTCCAGAAGACTTGCTCAAATTTGGTCTGATTCCAGAGTTCGTTGGTCGTCTTCCGGTTATTTCTGCACTGGAACCACTGGATGAAGAGACACTGGTACGTATCCTGTCCGAACCGAAAAATGCACTGACCAAACAGTATTCCAAAATGCTGGAAATGGACAATGTAGAACTCGTATTCGAGCCAGGCGCATTGCAGGCTATTGCCCGCGAAGCGATCAAGCGTAATACAGGTGCTCGTGGTCTGCGTGCGATCATCGAAGGCATTATGCTAGACGTGATGTACGAAGTGCCATCGCGTGACGATGTAACTCGTTGCGTAATCACCGAGCAGGTTGTGGAGAGCAAGGTTGTACCTGAACTCCAAACCGGCAAAGATAAAAAACAAGAAGAAAGTGCCTGAGTAGCCCCTGACATCCCGCTCTATACTCGTTAAATAGCGATCATTTTCGGGGTGTGGCTGCTCGATGCGAATCTTCTACACGTATAGATAAATTGAAATCGCGCCGGCCTTTTTCCTTTGCAGGATAAAGGCTGGTTTGCGGTTAAGCCCAAATGCAAGGGAGAAGAAACCATGTTTTTGAGAGAAAACACGAGACCTGTCAAAGTTGGCAACCTGACGATTGGCGGCAACAATGAAGTTCTGATCCAAAGTATGTGTACGACGAAAACGGCAGATGTGGAAGCAACAGTAGCCGAGATTTTGCGTCTGGAAGAAGCAGGCTGTCAGCTCGTTCGCGTAACGGTTAACAACGAAGAAGCTGCTGCTGCGATCAAAGAAATCAAGAAACGCATCAATATTCCACTTGTAGCCGACATTCACTTCAACCACAAGCTGGCATTGCTGGCAATCGAGAACGGTATCGATAAAGTCCGTATCAATCCGGGCAATATCGGTCGTCGCGAAAAAGTTGAAGCGGTTGTGCGCGCCTGCAAAGAGAAAAACATTCCGATCCGTATTGGTGTAAATGCCGGTTCACTCGAAAACCATTTGCTGGAGAAATACGGCTATCCAACACCGGAAGCGATGGTGGAGAGCGCATTGTTCCACATCGGTATTCTGGAAGAATTGGATTTTCACGATATTATCGTATCGCTCAAAGCATCGGATGTACCAATGGCTATTGCTGCATATAGCAAAGCTGCTGAAGTGATCAAATACCCGCTGCATCTGGGTATTACTGAAGCGGGTACACTAAATGCTGGTACAATCAAAAGTTCTGCTGGTATTGGTGCATTGCTGGCAATGGGTATCGGTTCAACTGTCCGTATCTCACTCAGCGCCGATCCTGTCGAAGAAGTAAAAGTAGCTCGTGAGCTGCTGAAAACATTCGGTCTGATCTCCAATGCGGCAACACTCGTATCCTGCCCGACCTGCGGTCGTCTTGATATCGATCTGTTCTCCATTGCGAATGAAGTCGAAGAATATATCTCTAAACTGAAAGTGCCGATCAAAGTATCCGTACTTGGTTGTGCAGTAAACGGACCAGGTGAAGCCAAAGAAGCCGACATCGGCATCGCCGGCGCACGTGGCGAAGGTCTGCTGTTCCGCTACGGCAAAATGATCCGCAAAGTACCTGAAGCTGATATGGTGCAGGAATTGAAAAAAGAAATCGATATCATCGTCGAAGCCTTCGAAGCCACAGGTAAAATTCCAGGCCGCGAAGAACGTCACCAACCCGCAGTCCAATCCTAAGGAAATCAGGATCGGACATGGTAATGGTTCAACTCAAAACCATCACCATCTGCACATATAATCAAAATTAAAATTCTTAATCCAAAATATTTTCCACAATCACATATGCATCATTCAGGTACCATTTACGCACACCTGTCTTTAATTTTATATGTGAAATATGCAACAATTCCCAGATACTGATGACTAAACCCATCAGTATCTTTTTTTGTATGAATTAAACGTTTCACGACAATAAGTTGTAGTTGTAAGTATCAGTATAGGTATAGGTATAAACAGGTACAATCACATCCCAATATAACTAAATCTCACAATATAAACCCCTTATTCTGATTCTTCCACTGCTACTCTTCCCCTCGGAAGAGCTTTTTTCTTACTTACTAAACCCAATCCCAAAGTATGATCCAGCTCGGAGCGGAGGGAAGGGAATTAGGGCAAAGGACGACTTTGGAGGGGCGGGAATCTTCAATTACTCCCCATTCCAAAGATTCCCGCGGCTCCACCCGAGGACGTGCCCTAATCCCTTCCCGTAGCGCCCACCCTAAATCCTCACCGCAGTAACCCAAGAAGAAAAACCCCATCCGCTTTCCTCACGATTGGTGTTTCGATGTGATATTTGTTAAAATAGGAATGATATAGGCATATAGCCACACAGGCAGTACGATACGCATAATACAGGAGGTACGAAAGCGATGGGACCCAATAAAAACAAGGCACGTCGTTTTCCTTTACTGCCTTTGAGAGGACTGCTCGTTTATCCAAGCATGGTGCTTCATCTGGATGTCGGGCGCGATAAATCCGTCAAGGCTTTAGAAAAGGCGATGGTCGATGATAACCTCATCCTGCTGTGCTCCCAATCCGAAGTGAACATTGAGGAGCCGAGCGAGGATGAGATTTTTAGAATAGGCACAATTGCAAAAGTGAGACAGATGCTGAAACTGCCGAACGGAACGATTCGCGTGCTGGTGGAAGGTCTGGAACGTGCGGAAGTACTTGAATATATGGACAATGAAGAATACTACGAGGTGCTGGCGCGCGAGCTGCTGGAAAAGGAAAACAATGATCCCGAAGTATTTGCGCTTATGCGCACCGTGTTAACCGAATTCGAACATTATATCAATCTGTCTAAAAAGGTGACCCCTGAGACGATGGCAGCAGTATCCGACATCGAAGAACCGGGTCGTCTGGCAGATGTGATCACGAGCCATTTGGTGATCAAGATCAAAGATAAGCAGCACATTTTGGAAGCGGTCGAAGTACGTACGCGTCTAGAACGTTTATTGGATATATTGCATAATGAACGCGAAGTGCTGGAACTGGAACGCAAGATCAGCCAACGTGTCAAAAAGCAAATGGAAAAAACGCAACGTGAATATTATCTGCGTGAGCAAATGAAAGCTATTCAAAAGGAACTCGGCGAAAAAGAAGGACGCGCCGGAGAAGCAGAAGAGTTGCGTCAACAACTCGCTGATCTAACCGTACCAGAAAAGGTTGAGGAGAAGATCGAGAAGGAAATTGATCGTTTGGAGAAAACGCCTGCCAACTCTGCGGAAGGCGGTATTATCCGCAATTATCTGGACTGGCTATTAGCATTGCCGTGGGATAAACGAACTTCTGACGATCTTGATCTGCATCATGCGGAGCAGATTTTGAATGAAGATCATTATGGTCTGGATAAGCCCAAGGAGCGCGTACTGGAATATCTGGCTGTACAGAAGCTTGTCAAAAAGCTCAAAGGTCCAATCCTTTGTCTTGTTGGACCTCCGGGTGTTGGTAAAACATCCTTGGCACGCTCCATTGCCAAATCACTTGGACGCGAATTTGTACGCATTTCCCTTGGTGGTGTACGCGATGAAGCGGAAATTCGTGGTCATCGTCGTACGTATGTCGGTGCTATGCCAGGACGGATTATTCAGGGTATGCGCAATGCCGGTAGCATGAATCCGGTATTCCTGCTAGATGAGATTGATAAAATGGCATCTGATTTCCGTGGTGATCCATCGGCTGCACTGCTGGAAGTGCTTGATCCAGAGCAGAATAATACATTTAGCGATCATTTTGTAGAAGTGCCATTTGATCTGTCGAATGTGATGTTTGTGACAACGGCAAACAGTGTGCAGAGCATTCCTCGTCCATTGCTTGACCGGATGGAAATGCTCTATATTCCCGGCTATACCGAGCTGGAAAAGCTGCAAATCGGCAGACAATATCTGTTACCAAAACAAACCGAGGATCATGGTCTAACAGAAGAACAACTTGATGTTAGCGAAGATACCTTGCTGCGCGTCATCCGTGAATATACACGCGAATCCGGTGTGCGTAATCTGGAACAGCAGATTGCTGCATTATGTCGCAAGGCTGCTCGTGCGGTTGTTGCTGATGACCAGACCAAGGTTGTGATTGCACCTGACGATGTGAAGGAATACCTTGGTACGCCGAAGTTCCGCTACGGTCTGGTAGAAAAGGAAAACCAAATCGGTAGTGTGACTGGACTTGCATGGACTGAGGTTGGGGGCGAAACGCTGACGATTGAAGTGACGGTTGTACCAGGGAGCGGCAAGCTGATGCTGACCGGTAAATTGGGCGATGTGATGAAGGAATCCGCGCAGGCGGCATTCAGTTATACTCGCTCCAAAGCGACAGCGCTGGGCATCGACGCAGATTTTTACGAGAAAAACGATATTCATATCCATATTCCTGAAGGCGCCATTCCCAAAGATGGACCATCTGCGGGTATCACCATTGCTACTGCGCTGATCTCAGCTCTGACCGGACGTCATGTATCCAAAGAAGTGGCAATGACCGGTGAGATTACGCTGCGTGGACGTGTACTGCCAATCGGTGGACTGAAAGAGAAGACGCTTGCTGCGCATCGTGCCGGTTACAAGAAAATCTTGCTGCCGCATGATAATGAGCGCGATCTGAAGGATATTCCAGAAAGTATCAAAAATGAGCTGACCTTTGTACCGGTTGCTCATATGGATCAAGTATTAGAACATGCACTAATCGCAGACCCGTCTGCTACATCCCAATAACATTTTGAAACAATCGACAGCATCGTCTTCCGTTCTGCGGCAGGCGGTGCTGTTTGCTTTGGGTACATAGACTGTGTTGTTTTTCCTTTGTATAATTCCACATGGTATCTGCAAAAGATGATATACTAGGTGAGGTTCATAAGTAGTGAGCTACCTTTCCTGTGACTACCACATCGCATATAAAGCACAATAGGCGACTGGAATGCTGGAATGAATGGATAGTTACAACCTCCTGTGATGCGCCTATAGTTAGCTGTACGTGGAAGCATGAGGAGATAAGATCGGTACATCAATGAAAGATAGACATGCGAGAGTGTACACGCAATAGGCGGATAAAGGTATAGCGGTATGTTATTCGCACATGAGGTGTAGGATCATAATATGACCTATATAAATCAAGCATAGGATTACGTTCAGTGTTGCTCTATGAATACAGAACTCTACACTGACCGTTTGAAATAAGAAGGGAATGTATGTGAAATGAAAGTAAATCAGGCTGAATTTATTATTAGTGCTGTCAAGCCAGAGCAATACCCGGAAGACGGCTTGCCAGAAATCGCGCTTGCTGGACGTTCTAACGTCGGTAAATCGTCGATGACAAACCGATTGATTAACCGTAAAAATCTGGCGCGTACAAGTGCCACCCCCGGTAAAACCCAGCATTTGAATTATTACAAAATCAACGAAGCATTGTATTTCGTCGATTTCCCGGGTTATGGATATGCCAAAGTATCCAAATCCCAGCGTGAAGCTTGGGGGAAAATGATCGAGCGTTATTTGCTGGAGCGCGATCCGCTCAAGCTAGTGCTGCTAGTAATCGACCTGCGTCATGCACCGTCAAAAGATGATATTATGATGTACGAATGGCTAAAATACTACGACTGTAATATTTGCGTCGTTGCTACTAAGGCTGACAAAATTCCACGCAGCAAATGGGCAAAACATGTGAAAATTGTCAAGCAGGAATTGGCATTTGTGCCGGAAGATGACTTTGTTATGTTTTCTTCGGAAACGGGGCTGGGCAAGGATGAATTGTGGGCGATTATTGAGCGCCATGCCTTTGCAGCAGAGGAAGACGAATGGGATGAAGAAGAAATCGATGAAGACGGTGTTCACCTGATAGAGCAAGAAGAAGACTCTGCGATCAGCGATACCGATGATGAATCGCAGCAATCGGAAGATAATCATGCCCAACAGCATAATACAGATGGGAAGAATGAATAAGCGATAGCGTAAATGATGCTTTAGCATACGATACATCCATGGATCATGTGGTACATTTTATGGAATCGGGGGAAGACTATGGCCCAGCGGCTGGTGACCGAATACCGACAGGCGCGTATACAGTTGTCGATGGAGCAGCTTTCGCAGTTTATTGCCTATGCCAGTGACCCGCATATTCATCTGCACATACGTGTGTTGGATAACGGCAATCAGGAATTCCGGTTTGGTACGCGCTGGGGCGAGGAAGTGCAGCTGCCTTTTCAGTGGCAACATGGCTATTATGTATGTGAATTGTCATGTGAACTGATTAATGTGCAGCTGGCAAACCTGATTCGGCGACTCTTTATTGCTTTTCACGGTACAGGTCTAGTAGTGCGGACACGTGGACAGCTAATCTTGTCGTATGTGTATCGTCAAGGAACATTGGAGCGGATTATTGAGTATGAAGATGGCAGCGAACGACTGATTTATACGTATCCAAGCGATATGCGACGATTGCAGAGACTATATGAAGCACAAACCGTCGAAACGGATATTGTTTTGACTTCGGGCTTGATTGATCAACTGCTGGATCGTAGAATTCATGAGCATCAATCATTGGAGCGGCTAGATGAGCAGCTGGCATTCCAGTGTCAGCGACTACAGCAGCTAGAATCATAGGCGGAAGTGATAGGTCAGACAGACTCTGAATATCGCATGAAGCTTTGCCATAAACATGCACACTGCAAATTGAATATGTTAAAATGATAAAAAAGCATTCGGTAACGTCTGAACAGACCATCTGAATGCTTTTTTGTACGGTATACTCTGTCTGTTTATCCATAAAATACCGATATAAATACGGAGCAGATGGTTAATTCATCAAGAGAGCGGCGTAAGATTTTACAATTGTATTACGATTTGTCCATCTGGATGGGGATTTCATAAACATTTCATAAAAACGCCGAATTTGGTCAATTTGATGTGATATAATTAACGTATTGTTAAGAACGAGTGATATTGGTTACAACTTTTAGACTAGGCAGGTGAACTTGCAATGCACATTGTTGTTGTCGGACTCAACTACCGCACAGCACCGGTTGAAGTAAGAGAACGGTTTGCCATTGCGGACGAAATATTACCGGAAGCTCTCCGGCAGCTGAAAGATACTCAAAGTGTATTGGAAGGCACCATCGTAGCAACTTGCAACCGTACGGAAATCTATGTTGTACTGGATCGTCTGCATATGTGCGGACATTATATCCGTAGCTTTATGGAGCAATGGTTCGGTATTTCCCGTCAAGAATTTACGCAACATTTGTATATATATGAAGATGAGCAGGCGATTGAGCATCTGTTTCGAGTAGCATGCGGATTGGATTCGATGGTACTCGGCGAAACACAGATTCTTGGTCAGGTGAAGCGTTCCTTCCAGCTGGCTCAGGAAAATAAAGCGACGGGCACATGGTTCAATATGTTGTTTAAGCAAGCTGTAACGCTTGGCAAACGCGCGCATGCAGAAACGATGATCGGCGAAAGCGCGGTCTCGGTTAGCTATGCGGCGGTAGAGCTGGGCAAACGGATTTTTGGTGCTTTTCATAACAAAACGATCATGATTCTGGGTGCAGGCAAAATGAGTGAGCTGACCGTGAAGCATCTGTATGCAAACGGTGCAGCAGAAGTCATCGTTGCCAACCGTACCATCGGTCGTGCTCAGGAGCTAGCTCATAAATTTAACGGTACGGCTTGTACGATTGAAGAAGGGCTGAACCGTCTGCACGAAGTGGATATTCTGATCAGCTCGACAGGTGCACAAGGTTATGTACTGACTCCGCAAGTGATGGAGCACAGTATGAAGCAGCGCAAATCGCGTCCGCTGTTCATGATTGATATTGCGGTTCCACGTAATATTGATCCAGCAGTCGCTGAGTTGAGTAATGTATTTTTGTATGATATTGATGATCTGGAAGGGATCGTGGAGAGCAATATGGCGATGCGTCGTGCCGAAGCGATCAAGATCGAACGTATGATTTCCGAAGAGATCAACGTGTTCCAGCAATGGCTGAAAACACTGGGTGTGAAGCCGGTCATTCGTGCTTTGCAAGAACGCGGCGCTCGTATTCACGAACAGACGCTGGAAAGCTTGTTCAACAAGCTGCCTGAGCTGGACGAAAGACAGCGCAAGGTGATCAGCCGTCTGACCAAAAGTATCGTGAATCAGATGAACCATGATCCGATTAATCGGGTGAAGGAAATGGCAGCCGAGAAGAATGGTGCCGATACACTGGAATTGTTTACCCGCCTGTTCGCGCTGGAAGACGAAGTACAAGCGCCTGCTGAGCCGGTGAATGAACGTAAAGAAGCACCGACACAGCGAGCAGCAATTTCTTCCCATCCACCTGTGGTGGAAGGAAGTCTGGCTTATTTTGCTTCCGCTACCCTATAGGCAGGTGATTTGTGTTGACACTGTTCAACCTGTTATACGATATTATTATCTATCTATACGCCCTGAGCCTTCTGTTTTATTTCTCGGATTGCATACGTCGCAATCCGAGGGCGAAGCGGATAGGCACAGGGTTTCTTGTTATGGTGTTTGTCATTCAGATGGTCAGCATTACGATTCGTACCGTTGAGGAACAGACATTGCCGTTATTTTCGACGTATGACTTTTTCTTTTTCCTAACGTTTATTCTGATTCTGATTTCCTTTTTTATTGAAAGGGTATTGAAGACGGACTATGCCGTATTGTTGCTGAATGTGATCGGGTTCTGTGCGATGGTGCAGAATCGGCTGCATTCGCCAGGGGAAGGCGCATTGCCAACCGGTTGGGATACGGTGCATGGATTATTGATTTTACATGTCGTGCTGGCGAATTTAAGCTTTGCCTTTTACACGGTTTCGGCTGTATTTGCAGTAATGTATTTATTTTTGCATCGGAAATTGAAAATGAAAAAATGGGATAATACAGTGCGCCGATTGCCCAGCTTGGAAAGCATGGAGAAGTACACGTATACGTCGATGCTGATCGGCACGCCATTGTTGATCGTATCGCTGATCGTAGCACTGATGTCCATTTTTGCGGAGGGGCGTTATATTCTGCTATTGGATCTGAAGGTGATCGTGACGCTGCTGGCGTTGTGTGTGTACGTGACGTATTTTGCGACTCGTAAAATGCGCAATTATTCAGCGGTTGTACTGGCTCGCTGGGCGATTGCTGGATATATCGTGTTTATTCTGAATTTTGCCGCTAACGCATGGTCAGCATTTCACCAGTGGGTGGGCGTATGAGTGAGCGGCAGGAGCCTATACCATATTTGCCGATACTGCTTGATTGCCGCGGGCAGCAGGTGCTGGTCGTTGGTGGTGGAATAGTAGCCGAACGTAAAATATTGCATCTGCTAGAAGCAGGTGCAATGGTTACGCTGATCAGCCCTCAAGTGACCTGTTCTCTGCAACAGTTGGCAGAGGAGCAACGCTTGATCTGGCACGCCAGAGAGTATGCGGATGGCGATGTGGAGGCAGGACGTTACTTGCTCGTGCACGCAGCGTCCTCGCAGCCGCACGTCAATGAAGAGGTGGCGGCAGTAGCGAAGCGATGCGGCATTCCTGTCAATGTGGCGCATCGGCAGGAAGAGGGCAACTTTATTAACCCGGCGGTAATCCGGCGCGGGGGATTGGTTGCGTCGATCTCGACGTCTGGCGCAGGTCCGGCGGTAAGTCGTCGGATGGTACAGGAGCTGGAAGCGCATTTTGGTGAGGAATATGAGGTCTATATTGCGTTTCTGCATTATCTGCGTCACCGAATCAAAGCGGAAGTGAAGAATGCCGCTGAACGTAAAGCTCTGCTAGAACAGGCGGCAGCACTAGATATTTTATCTCAAATCCGACATAAGCAATTTGTATGGTGGGATGATGAGCAAACGAAGCAGTGGATCAGACAAAATCGGGGAGAGGTTATGTAATGCGCAAAATTATCGTTGGAAGTAGACAAAGTGCGCTGGCATTGACCCAGACTGGGCATGTTATCGACGCGCTACAAGCACTTGCTGCCGAACAAGGCATGGAAGTGGAATTTGAAGTGCAAAAGATCGTAACCAAAGGCGATCAGATTCTGGATGTTACGCTATCCAAGGTCGGTGGTAAAGGACTGTTCGTAAAGGAAATCGAGCAGGCGCTGATCAACGGCGAGATCGATATGGCGGTACACAGCATGAAGGATATGCCATCCGAGTTGCCGGAAGGGCTTGTGAACGGAGCGATCCCGAAGCGAGTCGATCCGCGCGATTGTCTGATTACTCGCGACGGTCGAGGACTGGAAGATTTGCCGCCGGGCGCCAAGCTTGGTACAAGCAGTCTGCGCCGAGCAAGCCAGCTCAAAGCTTATCGTCCTGATCTGCAAATTGAATCGATCCGTGGCAATATTGATTCGCGTCTGCGTAAGCTGGAAACAGAAGGCTTTGACGCGATTATGCTTGCCGCTGCTGGACTGGAGCGTATGGGCTGGACTGATCGTATCAGTGCCTATTTGCCAGCAGAGCTTTGTTTACCCGCTGTAGGACAAGGGGCATTGGGCGTGGAGTGCCGTGCTGATGATATCGAATTACTTGGGCTACTGTCACTGTACAATGATGATCTGACAGCACTCACGGTTACGGCAGAGCGTACATTCCTTGCGGAATTGAACGGCGGATGTCAGGTGCCTATCGGCGCTTATGCAGTGCGTTTGCATCCTGATCATACCGAGCAGAATCATACGATTCAGCTGACAGGTATGGTCGGTTCACCAGATGGCACCGTCATGCTCAAAGAAACATTACAGGGCACAGATCCTGTACAGCTTGGTATTGAAGTAGCGGACAAGCTGAAAAGTCAGGGAGCGGATCAAATTCTGGCGGACGTTAGGGGATGACATGATGACCGGTAAGGTGTATTTGGTAGGTGCAGGTCCGGGAGCTTTAAAACTGATTACACTACGCGGTTGGGAATGTATCGCACTCGCCGATGCTATCGTCTATGATCGATTAGCGAGTCCGCGTCTACTCAAACAGGCAAAGCCGGGAGCGGAGAAAATCTATGTCGGCAAGCTACCGGATCGCCATACGATGAAGCAGGAGGAAATCAATCAACTGCTCGTCGATTTGGCATTGCAGGGCAAAACGGTCGTGCGATTAAAGGGTGGCGACCCAACTATTTTCGGACGCGTGGCTGAGGAAGCTGACTTGCTGCGGCGCAATGGCGTTGCTTACGAGATTGTGCCGGGTATCAGCTCATCGATTGCTGTACCTGCGTATGCCGGTATTCCGGTGACACACCGCGATTGGGCATCCTCAGTATCGATTATTACCGGTCATGAAAGTCCTGATAAATTGGATCACAGCATTCACTGGGATAAAGTGACGAATGCCACTGGAACGCTTGTCTTTATGATGGGTGTCGCCAAAATCGGTTATATTAGTGAGCAGTTGATCCGCTACGGTCGTCCAGAGGATACGCCGGTTGCACTGGTGCGCTGGGGGACGCGCGCCGAGCAGGAGACATTGACCGGTACCTTAAAAGATATTGCCGCCAAAGTGGCAGAAGCGAAGTTTAAGCCGCCAGCCGTTATCGTTGTTGGTGAAGTGGTGAATTTGCGCGAGCAGCTACAATGGGCAGAGCAATTGCCGTTGTTCGGTAAACGGATTCTCGTGACGCGTGCTCGCAGTCAGGCGAGCGAATTGGTAGACCGGATTGACGAGCTGGGCGGCGAACCCTATGAGTATCCTGTCATTGAAACGATCATGCCAACTGGAGCGGAGACACAGGCGCATATTGCCAATGTATTCGCTCAATTGGATGTATATGATTGGGTGTTTTTTACAAGCGTGAACGGAGTCGAATACTTCTTCCGTCATCTGGAGCAGCAGGAGCAGGATATTCGCTCCTTGCACCGCGCTACCATCGTCGCCGTTGGACCGGCTACTTGCGAGGCGCTGCGCAGTCGCGGTATTCACGTCACGTCGCTGCCGGAGAAGTTTCATGCCGAAGGCATGCTAGACAGTCTCGCAGCACAATTGCAGCCGGGACAGCAGGTATTATTGCCGCGTGGCGATCTAGCACGCGCTTGGTTGCCTGAAACGCTGCGCAGCATGAAGCTAGATGTGACGGAAGTGGATACGTATGAAACGGTACTGACAGCCGAAGAAGATCTGGAACTGAAAAAGCTGCTGGAAGAGCAGGCGATTCATGCTGTTACATTTACCAGTTCCTCAACGGTTACGAACCTGTTGACCGCTTTACGTCGTATGGGTATTGATGATCCGGTAGCTGAACTGCGTCATAGTACGATTGCCTGCATTGGACCGCAAACTGCCAAAACAGCAGAACAAGCGGGACTCACGGTAGATCTACTGGCAGAGACGTCAACGATTGACGGGCTGCTGGATGTATTGTGTCGCTGGAACGGATCGCAATTGCCATCGTCTTCCTAACCGAAAGGAAAGCTTGGTGCGGTGGTACAGAAGAACAGTATCCGTATACCGAGAATTGATAGTAACAAATAGCTTTATGATCGACATGATCAGATGCCGACCATCGGAACCGCAGGTCGGCTTTATCTGTTTCAGCCCAGCATTTGCTTAGGGAAAGAAATAACGCATGTGATCAGCTCAATGAGAGCACATGCCACATATAAAATGAGTGTACAGGAGGAATTATAGTTATGAGTCAACCATTTACACGTCACCGTCGTTTACGTAAAACGCCTGCCATCCGTGGTATGGTGCGCGAAACACAGCTGCACAAAAACGATTTTATCCAGCCGGTATTTGTAACCTACGGAACGGATGTTAAACAGGAAATCTCCTCCATGCCGGGCGTATTCAATTTCTCGCTGGATCGCCTAGGTGAAGAGATTCAGGAGATTGTCGATCTGGGTATTCCATCCGTTATCGTGTTTGGTGTACCGGAAGCGACAGCCAAGGACAGCACTGGTACCGGAGCCTATTCCGACCAAGGGATTGTGCAGCAAGCGATTCGTATGATCAAACAGCAGCATCCAGAGCTGGTTGTTATCGCTGATACCTGTCTATGCGAATTTACCGATCATGGACATTGCGGCGTTGTGCATACACATGAGCATGATGGGCATATTCATGCCGATGTAGACAATGACGAGTCATTGGTATTGCTCGCGCAAACGGCTGTATCGCAGGCGCAGGCAGGTGCGGATATTATCGCGCCATCCAATATGATGGACGGCTTTGTCTATGCAATCCGTGAAGCATTGGATGAAGCAGGTTTCCAAGATATTCCGATCATGTCGTATGCGGTGAAATACTCGTCGGCATTTTACGGTCCGTTCCGCGAAGCTGCTCAATCGGCACCGCAATTCGGTGACCGCAAATCGTATCAAATGGACCCTGCCAATGTACGTGAAGCACTGCGCGAAGCAGAAAGCGATGTGCAGGAAGGTGCCGACATGCTGATGGTGAAACCTTCATTGGCATATATGGACGTACTGCGTGCTGTTCGTGAAAACTTTGATCTGCCACTGGTTGCTTATAACGTAAGTGGTGAATATGCGATGGTCAAAGCGGCTGCTCAGCAGGGCTGGATTGATGAGCGTGGGATCGTAACCGAGATGATGCTTGGCTTTAAACGTGCCGGTGCGGATATGATCATTACGTATTTCTCCAAAGATGTCGTGCGCTGGTTGCGCGAGGAATGGGTATAAATCATATTGACATGAATAGAAAACGTGTGAACATGTGCATTTGTGTGTAAACCATGTTATGGAGGTGCTTGATCAATGAATCAAACCAATTCTGTACGTCGTGATGAGCGTTCTCGTGAGGCATTTGAAGAAGCAAAGCAGTATATTCCGGGTGGTGTGAATAGTCCGGTACGTGCATTTAAAACAGTCGGTCTAACTCCGGTGTATGCGGAGCGCGGAGAAGGCTCGCGTCTATACGATATTGATGGCAATTCCTTTATCGATTATGTCGGTTCATGGGGTCCATTGATTATGGGACATGCCCATCCGCAGGTGATTCAAGCCTTGCAGGAAACGGCAGTCAAAGGAACAAGCTTTGGCGCGCCCACAGAGATTGAAACGAAGATGGCGAAGCTGGTTGTAGAGCGCGTTCCATCGATTGATATTGTGCGTATGGTCAATTCCGGTACGGAAGCGACGATGAGTGCCATTCGTCTGGCACGCGGCTATACCAAACGTAATAAAATCCTGAAGTTTGAAGGCTCGTACCACGGTCATGGCGACAGCCTGCTGATCAAAGCGGGTTCCGGTGTAGCTACGCTGGGTCTGCCGGATAGCCCGGGTGTACCGGAGTCCATTGCGTCCAACACGATCACTGTTCCTTACAATGATCTGGAAGCCGTGAAGCTGGCATTTGAGCGCTTTGGTGAAGACATTGCTTGTATTATCGTCGAGCCAGTTGCCGGCAATATGGGCGTTGTACCGCCGCAGGAGGGCTTTTTGCAAGGGCTGCGCGATGTAACGACGCAATACGGCGCACT
Organism: Paenibacillus sp. JQZ6Y-1; assembly: GCF_040719145.1. Taxonomy (NCBI): domain Bacteria; kingdom Bacillati; phylum Bacillota; class Bacilli; order Caryophanales; family Paenibacillaceae; genus Paenibacillus; species Paenibacillus kandeliae. The sequence goes on along the minus strand of NZ_JBFDUZ010000003.1, from coordinate 25,122 downwards.
GCTGATTTTCGATGAAGTCATGACTGGCTTCCGTGTGCATTTGAACTGTGCGCAGGGGCGCTTTGGTGTTACGCCTGATCTGACCTGTCTGGGTAAAGTGATTGGCGGCGGATTGCCTGTCGGTGCGTATGGCGGCAAACGCGAGATCATGGAGCAGATTGCACCAACAGGACCTATTTATCAAGCAGGTACACTGAGCGGTAATCCGCTAGCGATGGCAGCAGGCTATACGACGCTCAGTTTGCTAACACCAGCAGTGTACGAACGTCTGGAAACAGCATCTGCACGTTTGCAGGAAGGCTTTGAGACCAATGCACGCGAAGCGGGTATTCCGCTCACGATCAATCGCGTTGGCTCGATGGTTTGCCCATTCCTGACTGAAGGTCCGGTTGTGAACTACGACACGGCAAAAGTTAGTGATATGGATCGTTTCAAACGCTATTTCGGCGGTATGCTGAATCAGGGCATTAGCGTAGCACCATCGCCGTTTGAAGGCATGTTCGTCTCCGGCGTGCACAGCGACGAAGACATCGAACAAACGATTGCGGCACACCGCATCGTAATGAAGTCGCTGTAACAGGAACCTTCATTACATGGACGATAGTTTGAAAAACAAACGCTCAACCACTGCCCATTCCGGTGGCATCATCGATCCGCTCACATCAGGTGTAGCGGATCATCCTGCTTCTGCGGTTGCCCGCCCAGAAGCGCACAGAGATGGCGAATGGTTGGTCGTTACACCCGGCGCGGCACTGGATTTACAGCAGACCGAGCAGCGGCATAGTCGGATGATGGAATGGCTGGGACAGCATGTTCCAGTCAAGCTGCTTGGCAGATTGCATTCGCGCGGTGAGATCAAGGTTGATGGCGATGTCATCCGATTGCGGTTATTTCCAGACAGTGAATATGGATTTGTCCCGACTCATGATCATCTGCTGCAGGTGTTGTTTGAGGATGAATATGTACTAGTGGTACACAAGCCTGCTGGTATAGCCGTTCATCCATCCGATCCGCAGGATCAGCGGCGCACACTCGCAGGTGCTGTAGCTGCGTATTTTGAAAATAGTAATCAGCGCTGCGCAGTACGTCATGTGCATCGCTTGGATGATGATACGACTGGTCCTGTGTTATATGCCAAAAATGAATTTGCTTTGATGCTGCTGGATGAACAGATGCGCAGCAAGGACATCGGCCGTCGTTATGTCGCCTTGGTACAAGGCAAAGTAGATCAACGTCTGCATGTGATCGATGAACCGATTGGCAAGGATCGGCATCATAAGCAGCGCCGCCGTGTTTCACCGGGCGGTCAATCGGCAGTGACGCATGTGGAGCGTATACAGCCGGCTTCGTCTGCAAGTCTGGTACGCCTAACACTGGAAACGGGGCGTACCCATCAGATTCGTGTGCATCTGAGCTATGTCGGTCATCCACTTGTTGGGGATACCTTATATGGCGGAAAAGCTGGTATATTATCTCGTCAGGCATTGCATGGTGAGCAGTTAGAATTTGTTCATCCGTGGACCCATGAGAATATCATCGTGCAGGACCCATGGCCAGACGATTTCAAGCAGGCGGCGCAGAAGTTAGGATTGCTGCAAGCATAGGATACAAGAATAGGGCTGACACCGCGCCAACCGTGCGGATGTCAGCTTTTTTTATTGACTTTCCCACGTACACAAGGTATGATAATCAACGAAATATTTGCATGAAAGCAACACCATATTACAGACTATGAACGGAAATAGTAGACATGATCGACCTAAAGAGAGTAGAACTGCTGCGCTGAGAGGTTCTGCAGGATACGGGATGTCGAAGTCGTCCGGGAGTCGTTTATTTGAATACCGTGCTTGCTTGATCTTGATTATGATCTAAGCGGAAGCCATCATGGGAGCGGGACTAGAATAAACCGGTAGCAGCCGTTATCTGCCTTCGAGTGTCGTTATCTGAGGTGTATGTCTGATTGAGATCACCAAGCAATACAGGTAACGAAACAAAGGTGGTACCACGAGAGCAAAGCCTTTCGTCCTTTGAGACGAAGGGCTTTTTTTATTTTCCGGCATGATAATATGCGTGCCGTCTGTTCTGATATTGATGACGAAGATGGAGGGATCTGCATGACAGAACCAAACACTAACCCAGCAACAACCGAGATGCCAACCACGTACGACCCCAAATCGGCTGAACGCAAATGGTACGATTACTGGATGAACAATGGCTATTTTAAAGCTGGCCAGCGCCCGGATGCGCAGCCGTATACGATTGTGATTCCACCTCCGAACGTAACCGGTATGCTGCATATCGGTCACGCTTTGGACTTTACTTTACAGGACATCATGATCCGCACCAAACGTATGCAAGGCTATGATGCACTGTGGCTTCCAGGCTCTGACCACGCTGGTATCGCAACGCAGACCAAAGTAGAGCAAAATCTGCGCGCCGAAGGCATTACCCGTCACGATCTCGGTCGTGAGAAATTCGTGGAAAAAGTATGGGAGTGGAAAGATAAATACGCCCAAACGATCCATGAGCAATGGGCAAAAATGGGCTTCTCGCTCGACTATTCCCGCGAACGCTTCACTCTGGACGAAGGGCTGTCCAAGGCGGTTCGCCAAGTGTTTGTAACCCTGTACGAAAAAGACCTCATCTATCGCGGCAAACGCATCATCAACTGGGACCCGCAGGCTCGCACTGCCTTGTCTGATATCGAGGTTGAATATAAAGAAGTAAACGGTCATCTGTATCATCTGCAATATCAACTGGAAGACGGTAGCGGCTCCATTACCGTAGCAACCACTCGTCCAGAAACTATGCTGGGCGATACTGCTGTAGCCGTTCATCCGAAGGACGAGCGTTATAAAGACATGATCGGCAAAATGCTCATTCTGCCAATCGTAAACCGCGCTATTCCAGTGATTGCTGACGATTATGTGGATCGTGAATTTGGTAGCGGTGCTGTAAAAATCACGCCTGCTCACGATCCGAACGACTTTGAAATGGGTCAACGTCATGATCTGCCACAGATCGTAGTGATGGACGAAGGCGGCATCATGAACGAAAATGCTGACAAATATCAAGGCATGGATCGCAGTGATGCACGCAAACAAATCGTTAAAGATTTGCAAGAAGCAGGCGTACTGATCAACATTGAGGATCATGTACATCAGGTAGGTCACAGCGAGCGCACTGGCGCTGTTGTTGAGCCATACCTGTCCACCCAATGGTTTGTAAAAATGAAGCCATTGGCAGATGCGGCTATTGAAGCACAACAAAGCGGCAACGGTACTAACTTTGTACCAGATCGCTTTGAGAAAACATATCTGAACTGGATCGAAAATGTACGTGACTGGTGTATTTCTCGTCAGCTGTGGTGGGGTCATCGCATCCCTGCATGGTACTGCGAAGAAACGGGCGAGATTATTGTATCCGCCGAAGATCCAAGCGGTCTGCCAGAGCATGCGGGCAAAACGCTGCGCCAAGACGAGGATGTACTGGATACGTGGTTCAGCTCCGCGCTTTGGCCGTTTTCTACCCTCGGCTGGCCAGATCAAACGGACGATCTGAAGCGTTACTACCCGACTGATCTGCTCGTAACGGGCTATGACATTATCTATTTCTGGGTTGCTCGTATGATCTTTACTGCACTCGAATTTACTGGCGAGATTCCGTTCAAGGATGTGCTGATGCACGGTCTCGTACGTGCCTCCGACGGACAGAAAATGTCCAAATCACTCGGCAACGGCGTAGACCCGCTAGATGTAATCGAGCAATACGGCGCGGACGCGATGCGTTATATGATCTCCACAGGCAGCACGCCGGGGCAAGATCTGCGTTTCCGTTGGGAGCGCGTGGAACAAGCGCGTAACTTTGCAAACAAAATCTGGAATGCCTCCCGTTTTGCATTGATGAATATGGAAGGCTTCACATTTGAAGAAATTGATCTGACCGGTAAGCTAAGTACAGCGGATCGTTGGATTTTGCATCGTCTGAACGAAACATCTCGCGATATTACGCGTCTAATTGATTCGTACGAGTTTGGTGAAACAGGACGCCTGCTGTACAACTTCATCTGGGATGATCTGTGTGACTGGTATATCGAGATTGCCAAGCTGTCGCTGTACGGCGAAGATGCAGCTGCGAAGAAAACAACGCAATCCGTACTGGCTTACGTACTGGATCGTACCATGCGTATGATTCATCCGTTCATGCCGTTCATTTCCGAAGAAATCTGGCAGCATCTGCCGCATGAAGGTGAGACAATCACACTCGCGGCTTGGCCAACCTTCGATCCGGCGCTGGAAAATAAAGCCGCTGAGGAAGAAATGACATTGCTGATCGACATCATCCGTTCTGTACGTAATATCCGTGCGGAAGTGAACGTACCGATGAGCAAAAAGATCGAGTTGCTCGTAAAAGCGAACGATAGCAAAACGCTGGACATTATCCAGTCGAATGCTCACTATATCCAACGCTTCTGTAACACATCTGAGTATCAAGCAGGTCTTGATCTGGCAGCACCAGATAAAGCGATGAGCGCCGTTGTAACGGGTGCAGAGCTGTATCTGCCACTGGCGGGACTGCTGGATATCGGTCAGGAAATCGCTCGTTTGGAAAAAGAAGTGGCAACGCTGAATAGCGAAGTGGAGCGTGTGGAGAAGAAGCTGTCCAATCAAGGCTTCGTATCCAAAGCACCGGCAAAAGTGATCGAGGAAGAACGCGCCAAACAGGCTGACTATTCCGACAAACGCGACAAGGTTCTTGCCCGTATTGCCGAACTGAAAGGTTAAGGGTGATATTGATGCAATATGAATCCGCGGAGGGGCAGTCAGCCCCTCTACATACGTATGAGCAGGCGGTAGAATGGATCAACGGTCTGATTCCGTTTGGCATTCGCCCCGGGCTCGAACGGATCGAAAAGTTGATGGAACTGCTGGAACACCCGCACCGACGGCTGAAATTTGTTCACGTCGCTGGTACGAATGGCAAAGGCAGCACCTGTGCCTTTTTGACCAATGTGCTAATCAATTGCGGATACGATGTTGGAACTTTTACATCGCCGTATATTACGAAATTCACCAATCGTTTTCAGTACAACAACGAGGATATTCCAGAGGAAACACTGCTCAAACTCTCCAACCGACTGTATCCGCTCGTACAGCAAATTGCTGCTACTGAGCTGGGATCGCCGACGATGTTTGAAGTGTCGACGGCGCTTGCGATTCTTTACTATGCGCACGAATGTTATCCCGATGTAGTCGTGTGGGAAACGGGGCTTGGCGGACGGATGGACGTAACCAATATTGTGAATCCGGTTGTATCGGTCATTACCAATGTAGGCTATGATCATACCGATATTCTTGGAGATACCTTGGAGCAGATCGCTGGAGAAAAGGCGGGCATTATTAAGCCTGGCGTTCCGGTTGTGACAAGTGTCGATCAGCCAGAAGTGATTCAGGTGATGGCGGCGCGTGCAGAGCAATGCCGCAGCCGCATGTATTTGGCGGGACGTGATTATACCGCTGTACGCACAGGCGGAGATGAAGTGAGTCAATCCTTTCATTTCCAAGGCATTTTCCGTGAAATGGATATACAGATTGGTATGCAGGGAGAGCATCAGTGTGCCAATGCAGGTCTAGCGATGATGACGCTGGAAGTGCTGCGTCAGTATATGGCATTTGTGCTGGATGATGAGCCATTACTGGAAGGCTTCCGTCATACCTTTTGGGCAGGTCGTCTAGAAACAGTGCAGAGCAATCCTCGAATCGTGCTGGACGGTGCGCATAATCCCGAAGGTGCGGCATCGCTCGTGAAGAGCATTCCGCAAACCTACAAGTATAACAAACTGCATATTCTAGCTGGAATGCTTGAAAATAAACAGCATGAACCGGTATTCCGCCATCTGTTGTCTATTGCGGATACGCTGATTTTGACCGAACCAGATTTTCGCCGCAAAATGCCGGCTGAGCATCTATTGGAGCTGGTGCAGCGTTTGCAGCAGGAGATGGGACGAACGGATGTACAGGTGATAGTGGAAAAAGACTGGAAGCAGGCGATTCAGCTGCTACAGTCGCAGACAGAACGGGAAGATCTTGGGGTCGTGACCGGAACGCTGTATTTAATTTCAGATGTAAGAGCGACTCTTTTGCATCAAACCGATTCTGAAAAGGGCTGGTGAGACAGGATGAATAAGACAGAACAACATATACATTTTATTGGGATCGGCGGCTATGGCATGAGTGCTATCGCCAAAGTCCTGCTCGAAATGGGATATAAAGTAACCGGTTCGGATGTAGCGATGAGCGCGTTGGGACAAAAGCTGCAACATCAGGGAGCAGACATTCATATCGGTCATGCACCGGAAAAAGTACACGGTGCCGATCTATTGGTCTATTCCTCTGCTGTATCGCAGGATGATGTAGAGCTGGTGGAAGCACGCAAACTGGAGATTCCAGTACTGCATCGCTCGGAAATGCTGGCGCGTCTGTTGAACGAACGCAAAGGTATCGCCGTCGCTGGTGCTCATGGGAAAACAACCACTTCGTCGATGATCGCGTTGGTCATGGAAGAATGCGAAGCCGATCCGACCTATATTATCGGTGGCGAGATCGTCAATCTGGGTACCAATGCCAAAGCGGGCAAAAGCGAGTACGTTGTCGCTGAAGCGGATGAGAGCGACGGTACATTTTTGCAATACCATCCGGCAATTGCCGTAGTAACCAATATCGAAGCCGATCATCTGGAAAACTACGATGGCGATTTTGCCAATATTAAAGCAGCCTATGTACAATTTCTAAGCCAGCTGCGCCCGGGTGGCAAGGCGATTATCAATGCAGACGATGAGAATATTCGTGAATTGCTGCCAAGTATTCAAGGTGAGACCGTTACATTTGGTATCGATCAGCCAGCAGACTACACAGCAAGTGATATTCAGCCGGGCGACCGCAAAATCTCCTTTGTGATGAGCTACAAAGGCGAGAAGTTGGGAATAGTGCAATTATCCGTACCGGGATTGCACAATGTCTACAATGCGATGGCAACACTCATTGCCTGTGTAGAAACCGGATTGTCGTTTACCGCAGCAGCAGCAGCTATCGTGCGATTCCAAGGAGCGAAACGTCGCTTCCAAGTTATGGGCGAAGCGAACGACATTCTAGTAGTGGACGATTACGCCCACCATCCGACCGAGATCGAGGCGACGCTCAAGGCAGCACGTGCCACTGGTAAAAAGATCATTGCGATCTTCCAGCCGCAGCGGTATTCGCGTACGTACTTCCTGCTGGATGAGTTCAGCCGTGCATTTGGCGAAGCCGATGAGGTGATTATTACCGACATCTACGCTCCAGCAGGCGAAAAGCAGATCGAAGGCGTGCATTCCGCCGCTCTCGTGGATCTGATCATCAAACACAGCAATGATAGTGCACGCTATGTAGCTGACAAGGATGATGTGGTCAAGGAATTGTCCTCCTCCATGCAGCCGGGCGATCTGATCATTACAATGGGTGCAGGCGATATTTGGAAAGTGTCCAAAGCGCTGGCAGAACAGCTGACCTCTGCACAAGCCGGTCACTAATCTGCTGCAACAGCACAGCTGAATGCCGCCACTGTCGCGGTATTTGCGAAAAAAGACTGTCATACGGCAGTCTTTTTTCGCTGTACAGCAGATGAAAATCACTCACTTTCTTTTTTGTTTGTATTGCTGCAGGAATCAACGTATAATAATGTGGTGTCAAATTAAAGGCAGGGGAATATCAGTATGAAAAAGAACGCTGGAACACTGATTTTGTTTTTACTGCTGGGCTGGCTGATCGGCTCTTGGATCGCTACATTGCTTGAACCCGTAGCGATATTGTCTTTTCTGACAAAGTCGACGACGATTGACTGGTCTCCCAGTGCGAATTTGAACATTATCCGCTATACGATTGAGCTTCATTTCAAAATGAGCCTGCTTAGCCTGATTGGAGTCGTAGCTGCAATCTGGTTGTATCGCAGACTTTAAGTACCCACTGATGAATGACAATGAATATGGATAAGGAGAGGGCCTTTCTTATGGGTAGAGAACATTCACGTCACACGATTGTATTGGCGTCCGCTTCTCCACGGAGAAAGGAATTGATGACCTCTTTACAACTTCAATTTGAAATTTTGCCGAGTGATGCCGATGAGACGGTACCACAGGAATGGACACCAGAACAGGTCGTAACCGAGTTGTCGCTGCGCAAGGCACAAGCCGTGCGTGAACAGGCACTTAGTCAATGGCAGGATGCGCTGATTATCGGTAGCGATACAATTGTGGTGCTGGACGGCGTTATTTTTGGTAAGCCCCGTGATGAGGCGGAAGCGGAACGTATGCTGCAATCCTTGCAAGGACGCAGTCATAATGTGTATACCGGTATTGTGTGCATGGATGCGGCAGATGGTCGCATCGTGAGTGAATACAGCCGGACTGTCGTACATATGAAGCCGCTCACGGCGGAACGCATTCAGTCTTACGTGCGCAGCGGAGAGCCTGCTGACAAGGCAGGCGCCTATGCGATTCAGGGCCTTGGCTCCACGTTGGTGGATCGAATCGAAGGCTGCTATTTTACCGTTGTTGGATTGCCTGTGCCATTGCTAAGCGATATGCTGGAGCAATTCGGCATTTCGGTGCTTGAGTCTTGATTTCGTTAGAGAAAAGGGGACACCATCATGGAGGCGCCACAATATCTGTTGCGTGATATTCCTCATGAGGACCGTCCGCGTGAGCGGATGATGAATTATGGGGCAGAGGCGCTCAGCCATGCCGAGCTGCTAGCGATTTTGCTACGCACCGGTACACGGGATGAATCTGCCATTCACTTGGCAACCCGGATTTTGAAGCAGGTGGGCAATATCCGCCAGCTGGTTGATTTGAGTATTGAAGAACTGACTGAGATTCGCGGCATCGGCACCGCCAAAGCGATTCAGATCAAAGCCGGGATCGAGCTTGGACGTCGTATTACACGAACAAGTCGAGATGAGGCGATTGCGATTCGCAGTCCAAAGGACGCAGCCGATCTGCTAATGGAGCAGATGCGTTATTTGCAAAAAGAACATTTTGTATGTCTGTTTCTGAACACGAAGAATCAGATTATTTCCCAGGAAACGTTGTCGATGGGTAGCCTTAATGCGTCCATCGTACATCCACGTGAAGTATTCCGCGCTGCTATCAAATGCAGTAGCGCATCGGTCATTTGCGCTCACAACCATCCGAGCGGCGATCCAACGCCAAGCCCGGAGGATGTCTCGCTCACGCGTAGACTGGTGGAAGCGGGTCATTTGATCGGAATCGAAGTGCTGGATCATGTCGTGATCGGGGATACACGATTCGTAAGTTTGAAGGAACAGGGTCTGATGTAATATAATAGTCGAGATTCAGAGGAAAGGGAGTTAAAAGTTATGTTTGGGAGCTTTACAAAAGATCTGGGTATTGACCTAGGAACAGCGAATACACTGGTATATGTAAGAGGAAAAGGTATTGTCGTGAGAGAACCGTCTGTCGTGGCAATCCGTACCGATACGAATACAATCGAGGCTGTCGGTGAATCCGCCAAAAAAATGATCGGTCGTACGCCGGGCAACATCCGTGCCATTCGTCCGATGAAAGACGGCGTTATCGCCGATTTCGATACGACGGCAACAATGATCAAATACTTTATCCGTCAGGCGCAAAAGCAGCGCTCGATGTTCCCACAGCATCCAAACGTGATGGTTTGCGTACCATCCGGTATTACTGCTGTTGAGCAGCGTGCAGTTGAAGATGCAACCAAACAAGCGGGCGCGCGTGAAGCGTACACGATCGAAGAGCCATTTGCAGCAGCGATTGGTGCGGATCTGCCAGTTTGGGAACCAACAGGTAGTATGGTTGTTGACATCGGTGGCGGTACAACCGAAGTAGCAGTGATCTCCCTTGGCGGTATCGTAACAAGCCGTTCCGTACGTGTAGCTGGCGATGAAATGGATGAAGCGATCATCCAGTACATCAAGCGTCAGTACAATCTGATGATCGGTGAGCGTACAGCAGAGCAACTGAAAATGGACGTTGGCTCCGCTACACCGTTCGAAAAAGTCGAAACAATGGAAATTCGTGGTCGTGACCTCGTAACTGGTCTGCCAAAAACGCTGACCATTACATCCGACGAAATTTCCGAAGCACTGTCCGATACGGTAAGTGCAATTGTGGAAGCTGTGAAAGTAACACTGGAAAAATGTCCGCCGGAACTGGCAGCTGACATTATGGACCGCGGCATCGTGCTGACTGGTGGTGGAGCACTGCTTCGCAACCTGGACAAACTGCTGGCTGGTGAAACAGGAATGCCGGTCATCGTTGCTGAGAATCCACTGGATTGTGTAGCGATCGGTACAGGCAAAGCGCTGGAAAACATTCATCTGTTCAAAACACGCAGCAGCTCGGCCGTCCGTTCCAAACGCTAATTTACGGCCATTATGGTCAACCCCTTAGCAGGGAAAGAATAACCGTTAATTAAGAGGGTGTTGAAACTGTTTAAGCTGCTGGGTAACAAGAAACTGTTTATCCTGCTAGTAGGACTGATTCTCTTCATCGCGTTAATGGGATATACGTTGACCAACCGCAGTTCCATATCCTGGCCGGAGAAATTCGCCCGGGATACGGTCGGTTTTGTGCAAGGTGTATTTTACAAGCCCGCTTCTTACATAGCGGGCTTCTTTGAAGATATCGGCGATCTGGATAAATTGCACGAAGAAAACCAACAATTGAAAATCGTCGCCGCTCAGTACATGATGCAGCAGGCGAACTACAATCGTTTGGTAAATGACAACGAACGATATAAAGAACAGTTGCGTTTTACGCAAAACCAACTAGCGCAAAATGATTTTGATTTGCATATTGCTAACGTTACAAGTGTAGATAACGATGAGGATACGGGAACGGTCGTAATCGATCTGGGTAGCAAGGATGGCGTGCGCAAAGACATGCCTGTTATTTCGATGCAAGGTATGGTCGGTATTGTCAGTCAGACGAGCAATTACCATGCAACCGTCAAATTGCTGACTACGCTTGATCCGCTTGACCCGAACTCCAAAGCGATTGCAGCGACAGCAGTTGGCAAGGAGAACCAAACCTTCGGTATGGTGGAAAGTTATGACAAAGCAACCGGTATGCTGACGATGACGCAAATCAAGGAGAACGATCCGCTTGCTAAGGGCGATACCATCGTATCCTCCGGTAGTGGGGGCCTGTTCCCGAAAGGTATGATTATCGGTAAAGTCGTTAGCCGTCAAGTTGGTGACTTCGGTCTGACCAATACGGCAACTATCGATCCATCTGCGGATTTCAAAGACTGGAAAGAAGTATTCGTAGTTTATACGAAGGAGACACAGGAATAATGGTGCGCCGCATCGTATTGCTGCTGCTGTTATTTCTCGTCTTCGTCTGGGAAGGCACCATCGTGCCATGGCTCATTCCCGATGCCATGCACGGCAGGCTCATTCCGCATCTGACGTATATTCTGATTTTGTTCGTGTCGATTTATTATCATCGTCATACGGCACTCGCACTCGGTCTGATTTTTGGATTGCTGCATGATGTAGTATTTTATGGTGATATGATTGGTGCGTATGCCTTTGCAATGGGCTTGTCTGCGTATGTGCTCGGTCTGCTGTTTCAGTCGCCACGCGCTCCATATCCGCTGATGATGACCGTTGTGTTGATCGGCAGTCTGCTGCTGGATCATTTGCTGTATGGTATCTATCTGGTATTTGGATTGACGCGTGAACCGTATGCTTGGGCGCTGGGGCAGTATATCTTCCCGAACCTGCTGCTGCATTTCATCTTTGCGCTCGTGATCTTCATTCCAGTACGTCGTCAGCTGGAAAAGGTTGCCAAGCTGCGCAAACGTGCTGCCGAAGAGGAATGAACACATCCCGCATGAGAGTATGCGACCATGTGTCGAAGACTGGCTTAATTTGCCGCTCAGGCAGGAATTCCCGCCATCAGCACGAACTGATAGTAAGGTGGGGGTGAACGATGAATGGCTGTAAGGGCTTCACGATTCGTAACGATAAAAGGGATTAAAGACGGATTAACATTCCAATTTGATGATACATGTGATTTCGAAGATCTGGTTGCTGATTTGCGCTTCAAGCTGGAGCATACGCACCAGAATATACTGACCGGACCACTGGTGCATGTTGATATTCGCACCGGTGAACGGCAGATGACCGAAGAACAGAAAGATACGCTGCTTGATATTTTAAGCCAGAAGGGCAATTTGCTCGTCCGCTCGTTTGAGGAGCCAGTTGAGGTAGAGCCGGAAGTGATTCCATACGACCGCAACCGGGTGCAGATTGTGACCGGCATGGTTCGTTCTGGACAGGTGCTGCATCATGAGGGGCCAGTATTGCTGCTCGGCGATGTGAATGCAGGCGGCACGCTTACAAGCACCGATGATATTTATATTCTCGGAGCGCTTCGCGGTATGGCGCATGCAGGCATTAACGGCAATGAAGATGCGGTGATTGCTGCTTCCTTCTTTTCGCCGACCCAGCTGCGTATTGCCGAGCTGATCAGCCGTCCGCCGGACGAGGGTGAAAACCGCGAATCCCATATGGAATTTGCCTATTTGCAGGATGGCATTATGAAAATTGACAAGATGGCGAATATGGCCCGTCTGGGCCGGGATTTTAATGTGTTCAAAGGGGTGTAGTACATGGGAGAGGCTATTGTCGTCACTTCAGGTAAGGGCGGAGTCGGAAAGACAACCACTTCCGCAAATATAGGTACCGCGCTCGCGCTTCTCGGCAAAAAGGTATGTCTGGTCGATACCGATATCGGCCTGCGCAATCTCGATGTCGTGATGGGCTTGGAAAACCGCATCATTTATGACCTGTGTGACGTAGCCGATGGTCGCTGCCGGCTCAACCAGGCGCTGGTCAAAGATAAACGCTTTGACGAGCTGTACATGCTGCCTGCCGCACAGACCAAAGACAAAAATGCCGTGTCGCCAGAGCAAGTAAAAGAAATCGTCGAAGAACTCAAAAAAGATTTCGATTATATTTTGATTGACTGTCCAGCTGGAATCGAGCAAGGCTTCAAAAATGCCATTGCTGGTGCCGATCAGGCAATCGTGATGACCACACCGGAAAATGCAGCCGTTCGCGATGCTGACCGGGTTATTGGTCTGCTAGAAAATTCGCACATCTCGTCGCCAAAGCTGGTGGTGAATCGGATTCGCCATAGCATGGTGAAGTCTGGCGATATGCTGGATATCGACGAAGTGCTGCAAGTGCTCAATATCGATCTGCTTGGTGTCGTGCCTGATGACGAAATGGTGATCAAGGCTGCTAACTCTGGTGAACCGACTGTAATGAATCCTGACTCCAAAGCAGCCATTGCGTACCGTAATATCGCCCGACGCATTTTGGGAGATACGGTTCCACTCATGCCCATGGATCAGAAAAAAAGTGCATTTTCTCGCTTTAAGAAGTTTTTTGGAATGGGTTGATGGATTTTGCTTAACAAGTTCAAAAAGCTGGACTGGGGTATAGTTACCCTGCTCGGCATGTTTATGGTGTTCAGTACATTGCTGGTGCGCAGTGCGATTGCGCCGGACCCGAAATTTGCTGGGTACGATATACGCACAATCATTTTCTACGGCATCGGCTTTGTGATTATGTTTGCTGTCAGTTTGTTTGATTATCGGATCTTGCTGCGTAAGCATTGGTATTTGTACGCGTTTGGTATTTTATCCTTGCTGCTGCTTTATCCGCTCGGTTCCGAAATTAACGGTGCCAAGTCATGGTACAATCTGCCGGGCTTCCAGATTCAGCCGGCGGAGATTGTCAAGATTGTTGTTGTGTTGACGACCGCGTATTTGCTAGGTAAGCGGGAAGGCGATCCATTGCGGTTTCGTACCGATTTGCTGCCGACCGCGTTGGTCGTGTTTGTGCCGTTTTTCCTCGTACTGATTCAGCCCGATTTGGGGAATGCGATCATTTATTTGATTATTCTGGTCGGCATGTTGTGGATTGGCAATACCAAATACACCCATGTCATTATCGGTCTAACGACGATTATTGGTGCACTGGTTCTTGTTATCGTCTTGTTTACTACCTTTAACCAGCAGATTCATGATTATCTGTATCAGAACAATAAATTTCACTGGTATGAGCGGATCAATACGTTTATCGATCCGTCGCAGGCGTCCGACGATGCCAAGCATCAGTCCAGCTATGCGAAGATCGCAGTCGGCTCCGGGGGGCTATTCGGCGATGGATATATGCAGGGCCAGTTGAAAAATAACAAATTTGTTCCGTATCCGTACTCCGATTCCATCTTTGTCGTGATCGGCGAGGAATTTGGCTTTATCGGTGCTTCGGTATTGCTGCTATTCTACTTTTTATTGATCTATCGAATGATACTCATCGCCTTGCAGTGTTATGACAGGCGGGGTTCTTATATTATCGTCGGCGTGGTCAGCATGTTCGTCTTTCAGATTTTTGAAAATGTCGGCATGATGATCGGGTTGATGCCGATTACCGGGATTACGCTGCCGTTTATCAGTTATGGCGGTACCTCCCTGATTCTCAATATGTTCAGTATTGGTCTCGTATTGAGTATCAAAATTTATCAAGAAAAGTACGAAGTAGACTAGGACGCACAGCCGGCATGATTATCATGCCGGTTTTTTGTTGCTGATATATCCATATCGGCATAGATTCGATACTATGGGTGCTGCTATATCGCATCCATGACAGACGTATTCCTATGTCGTTGTCTGCTGAAACCTTTTGCCGAAACAGTTCGTCTAGGAGTAAAGGGCGTCTTGTGTAGACTGTTATCGTCCGAAACCAACAGAGGTGAAATATCCCGATGAAGCAAATGATAGTAAGCTGTGACCCGAAGGAAACGCGGATGGCGTTGCTTGACGAAGGCCAACTGGTTGAATTTGCTTCTGAGCGTTCAGCCGTCAAGGGAATTGCCGGCAACTTTTACAAAGGGAAAGTGATGAATGTGCTGCCTGGTATTCAGGCGGCATTTGTAGATATTGGTCAAAAGAAAAACGGATTTTTGTATATCGATGATGTGCTGCATCCACATATGGACAAGCAGCCTAGAATCAAACCCAATATTGCCGACCTACTGCATCCCGGTCAGGAGCTAATTGTGCAGGTGACTAAGGAGCCTTCCGGCAGTAAGGGTGCCAAATTAACGACTCATTATTCGCTACCCGGTCGTTGGCTAGTGTATATGCCATATGCCGATTATATCGCTGTTTCCAAAAAGGTAAGCACTGATCAGGAGCGCAATCGGCTCCGTCAGCTTGGCGAGCGGCTGCGTGAAAATGAGGAAGGTGTCATTCTGCGTACCGTTGCTGAAGGCGAACAGGATGAAGCGATTGCAAGCGATATGCTTACTCTGCGTCGCATCTGGCAACGTATTAAGACCGAAGCGGAGCATCAGCGTCCACCCGCTGAACTACATCGGGATCTCGGTTTGGTCGAACGGATGATTCGCGATGTGTTTCATCCAGAAGAGGATCGCTTTATTACCGATGATCCAGCATGTGCGACAGTTGCCGAATCTTTTTTGCAGCGCATATCGACTTCCAATGTGAAGCCTGCGGTAGAGATCTATCAAGAACGTGAGCCGATCTTTGACCATCTTGGTGTACAAGAACGGCTGCATCACGATTTTCAACGTAAACTCTGGCTTGAAGGCGGTAGCTATATTGTCTGGGATCAGACCGAGGCGCTAACTGTGATCGACGTGAATACAGGCAAATTTACCGGTGGTGCGACGCTGGAAGAAACGGTCACACGTACGAATATCGTAGCAGCGCAATCTATTGCACGACTGCTTCGGCTACGCGATACCGGTGGGATCATCATTATCGATTTTATCGATATGGATCACGAATCAAGTCGTCATGCCGTAGTGGAGGCACTAGAACATGTATTGCTGCAAGACCGCACCAAAACGCATATCGTTGGCTGGACTCGACTCGGTCTGCTGGAGTTGACCCGTAAAAAAGCACGCGAGGAAACAATCAGCTTTGCTTATCAGACCTGTTCGGTCTGTCACGGAACCGGTAAAATTGCATCTTGGATTAAGGATTGATTTCTGTTTCGTGCTGTGCTACAATCATTTGGTATGTGTCGGATATAACTCCCTCACATGCTGTAACCGCTCTGGTATGGTTCCAAGCTTATGCTTCGGCATAACACCTGAATCAGGCGAGTCTGAGACATGAGGAGGTGCAAGGAAATGTACGCAATTATCGAAACAGGTGGTAAACAATACAAAGTGCAAGAGGGCGACGTATTGTTCATCGAAAAGCTGGAGGCTAACGACGGCGACAGCGTAACTTTTGACCGCGTTCTGGCTGTATCCAAAGAGAACGGTCTGACAACAGGTCTGCCACTGGTAGAAGGCGCTACTGTAACAGCGAAAGTTGAAAAACACGGTAAAGGCCAAAAGGTTGTAGTTTACAAATACAAACCGAAAAAGAACTACCACAAAAAACAAGGTCATCGCCAACCATATACTAAAGTGACTATCGAGAAAATCCAAGCATAAGAAGGTGCGGTAATTGATTATCGTGCGTATGGAACGGCATGAGGATGGTACAATTCATGGTTTTTCCTCTCGCGGTCATGCCGGCTATGCCGATCCAGGAGAAGATATTGTATGTGCAGCGGTATCTGCCATTACGGTAGGTACAGTGAACTCAATTGAAACCTTGACCGGTGTCGAAATGAAAGCAAAGATGAAAGACGGCTTTTTAAGCGCCCGTCTGCCGGAACTCCCGGAAGACAGTCCGCTAGAAAAGATTCAATTGTTACTGGAATCCATGCAGGTTATGCTGGTTAGTATTGAAGAGTCTTACGGTGAGTATATCAAAATAAAGCAAGTTACATTAACGTAAAAAGGAGGTAGACAAACATGTTGAAGCTTAATTTGCAATTGTTCGCTTCCAAGAAGGGTGTAGGTTCCACAAAGAACGGTCGTGATTCCCACTCCAAACGTCTTGGTGCAAAACGTGCAGATGGTCAGTTCGTACTTGGTGGTAACATCCTGTATCGTCAACGCGGTACAAAAATTCACCCAGGCACAAACGTGGGCATCGGTAAAGACGATACACTGTTTGCAAAAGTTGACGGCGTCGTGAAATTCGAACGTTGGGGCCGTGACCGCAAAAAAGTGAGCGTCTACCCGGTTGACGTTGCTCCAGTAGCAGCAGCAATCGAACAATAATCCGGTCTTACGACAGGATGAATAAGCCTCCGGTACTGTTCGTGCCGGGGGCTTATTCTGTTGTATGGAAGGCTTTTTGAGAGGTTCTAAACAGTCATAACAATGAGGCTGAGACAGAATAGCTTACTATCTATCCTGTACAGCACCCTCATGGATTCGCTAATTTTTTCCAGTGAATCGTTATTGTGCCGTTGGCGAAATGACGGTTTATGGTATACTTAGTGTTGTTTAAAAGCCATGTGAGGATTGGAGAGAACCGATGAAGCATTTTGGCTGGCGTCCGGCTGTGCTTGCTGGAACGATCATTTTACCTTTGGTTGCAGCATACCGTATTCATACAATCCCAGTATTTATTTTGTTGGCACTGTGGATTGCGATCGTGTATATACTCAGTCTGAAAATGGTCTATGGCGAGATGGAGGAACAACGCAGAATTGATCGTATTGCCTTTTCGTTGCCTGAATCGGAAGTGGAGCCGCCTTTGGCGAATACAAAGGATCAGAACGACGATGTGTACGAAATAGCGATTGAAGCATTCAGTCACCATCGTCATGATTGGATGAATGATTTGCAGCTGTTATACGGATACATTCAAATGGGCAATCGAGAGCGTTTGATCGAGAATATTGAGCGAATCAAAGAACAGATGGTAGCGGAAAGTCGGGTAGCTAAGCTCGGTATTCCCAAGCTGGTCTTTTACCTGCAAACGTTTAAGGCTGTTGAGCGCGATATGCAGCTGGAACTGGAGATTGAAGACGGGATTTCCCTTGCCGCACGGCTTACGCCACAGCAGTGTGAGGAATTGACCCGAGTCATGCAGCAGACGATCTCCGCGTATGCACAGTATGGAGGATCGTCCTGGGGTGAGTGCCCCACACTGCTCATTATGATTCGGAGCGAGGAACAGGAACTTGAATGTATTTTCGAGCCTGACGAGCATTATCCAGATACCGAAGGATTATGGCTGGACGTGCAGGCGTCCGTACAATCCACAGGCATTGCCGTGTCGCGTTTAGAAGAGGACCCGGCATCCATTACACTGCATATTCATTCATCACAATCAATTAACGGTCGGGAAGACAAGTAATTTGAAAATAGAGGTGCACACATGTTTGTAGATAAAGCGAAGATTTATGTAAAGGGCGGCGACGGCGGTAACGGTACGATCTCCTTCCGTCGTGAAAAATACGTGCCAAACGGCGGACCTGCCGGCGGTGACGGCGGACGCGGCGGAGATGTGATTTTCCGTGTAGATGAAGGTCTGCGTACGCTGATGGACTTCCGTTACCAGCGTCACTTTAAAGGCCAACGTGGCGAAAAAGGACGCACCAAGAACCAGCATGGTGCAGGTGCCGAGGATATGATCGTACGTATTCCGCCAGGAACGATCATTATTGATGCGGATACCGAGGAAGTGCTGGCTGACTTGACCCGTCATAATCAGGAGATTGTGGTTGCCAAGGGCGGACGCGGTGGACGCGGAAATACCCGTTTCTCCACACCGGCTAACCCAGCGCCATATCTGGCGGAAAACGGTGAAGAAGGCGAAGAACGCAACATTGTTCTGGAGCTGAAAGTCATGGCGGATGTTGGTCTGGTCGGTTTCCCAAGCGTCGGCAAATCGACGCTGTTGTCGGTGGTATCCGCAGCAGAGCCGAAGATCGGCGCATATCATTTTACAACGATTACACCGAATCTGGGTGTTGTTGCTGTAGGTGATGACCGTAGCTTCGTGATGGCGGATCTACCGGGTCTGATCGAAGGTGCGCATGAAGGAATCGGTCTAGGACACGAATTCCTACGTCACGTTGAACGTACTCGTGTCATTATCCATGTAGTGGATGTATCCGGCTCCGAAGGTCGCGAACCGTTTGATGATTGGAAAAAAATCAACGAAGAGCTGAAGCTGTACAACCCTGAACTGGCAAATCGTCCGCAAATCGTAGCGGCGAACAAAATGGATATGGAAGAAGCGCAAGAGAATCTTCCAGAATTCACACGTTTGGTACAGGAAGCTCATCCAGATATTCAGATTGTACCGATTTCCTCATTGACTCGTCAGGGCATTCAGGAATTGCTGTACAAAGCTGCCGATCAACTGGATCAAATGCCAGAGGTTGTCGCAGTTGAAGAAGTTCAGGAAGTGGCAGAACGCAAAGTATATCGTCTGGAAAAAGAAGAGGACGAGGGCTTTACTATCCACCGCGAGAACGATACGTTTGTGGTCGAGAGCAAAAAGATCGAAAACCTGATGAAACGTATGCAGCTGAATACCGAAGATGCCATCCTCAAGCTGGGTCGTACGCTCCGTCATATGGGCGTAGACGACGAACTGCGTAAACGTGGTGCCAAAGATGGTACACTTGTACGCATCGGCGAGCTGGAATTCGAATTCGTCGAAGGCAGCAGCTACTATTAATTCTTAACGACCCATTTTATATCCATCCAATAGATATGCAAAAGACCTTACATGTCGGATCAAATCCGGTAGTAAGGTCTTTTTTATTTTCTAATTCTCATATTATAGTAGATACCAATACAATAAAGACCTATACCAGCTCAGATCAATGTCACAAAAACATATGCCCGAAGTCGAAGCGCATATACATATTCTTTGTATTAGCGTTCTCGACATTGTTCCCTTTCGTTCTTACTTCGCACGAACAGCAGCGGCTATACCCATCTAAGCTTGATTTATCTTTTACAGCTGATGTAAGCCTTCTCATGGAAAAAGTGGTTGCCTGACATAGTAGGTTACTTTATAATGTCCACTATATGAAAACACGAGTCTTTAAGGAGAGGACGTTGTGAAAGAGAAGTATTATCTAGTACGGGAAGACATTTTACCCGAAGCCGTTTTGAAGACGATGCGTGTGAAGGAGCTGCTTGCTTCTGGCGATACGCGTACCATTAATGAAGCGGTAGAAAAGGTAGGCTTGAGCCGAAGCGCATTTTACAAATACAAGGACGGCATTCATCCATTGAATCGGCTTGAAAAAGACAGAATCATTACGGTATCCTTTGATCTGGATCATCGTTCCGGCATTTTGTCGCATGTACTTGGATTGATGGCGGAGTACGGCGGCAATGTACTGACCATTCATCAAAGTATTCCATTGCAGGGACGAGCGAACGTTGTCCTATCGGTTGAGACGACACGGTTGACACAGGATTTGGATGTCATGATTGAAGATATGCAGAATGTTCCGGGTGTACGGCATATCCATATTATCGGGCAGGGATAATACGAATAAGCAGCGTGGAAATGGATATAGCGTTCCATCTGAACAGCACATCATCATACTAGTGAATCAGACGAGAGAGCATAACGAAAGTTCCAGGAGGAGGAGTACGACATGAAACCAGTAAAAGTAGGCTTGTTGGGATTAGGTACGGTCGGTACCGGAGTAGTGCGTATACTGGAAGGCAATCAACAGGATCTCAGCAGTCAGGTCGGTTCGCCGATCGTTATCGAAAAAATCGCCGTTCGCAGTGCAGAGAAAGCACGTAGCATCGAGATTGATTCGTCCAAGCTGACTGTTGATCCTTGGGAAGTTATCCGTGATCCAGAGATCGACGTGATCGTTGAAGTCATGGGCGGTATTGATCAGACCAAATCATATATTCTGGAAGCGCTGGACCGTGGCAAGCATGTCGTTACGGCGAACAAGGATCTGATGGCGCTGCATGGCTCCGAAATTCTGGCAAAGGCACAGGAAAAGCAATGTGATGTCTTTTATGAAGCCAGCGTAGCGGGTGGAATTCCGATTATTCGTACGCTAATCGAAGGCTTTTCTTCCGACCGAATTGTCAAAATCATGGGGATCGTAAACGGAACAACCAACTATATTTTAAGCAAAATGAGTCAGGAGGGCGTCTCTTATCAAGAGGTACTGAAGGAAGCTCAGGAACTGGGCTACGCTGAATCGGATCCAACTAGCGATGTGGAAGGCTTGGATGCCGCACGCAAAATGGCAATTCTCGGCACTCTTGGCTTCCGTACGAATGTAGATTTGAGCGACGTCGAAGTGCAGGGCATTTCTACCATTACACGCGAAGACATCGCGTATGCCAAAAACCTGGGCTACGAAATGAAGCTACTCGGTATTGCTTCCAGCCAGAACGATCATATTGCGATCAGTGTGCAGCCAACGATGGTCAAGCAAACGCACCCACTTGCCTCGGTCAATGGTGTATTCAATGCCGTATTCGTTCACGGCGAAGCAGTGGGAGAAACTATGTTCTACGGTGCTGGAGCAGGCGAATTGCCAACAGCTACATCCATTGTTGCCGACCTGATCGCTGTAATCAAAAACCTGAAGCTGGGTGTCAATGGTCTTAAAGCGATTGTGCCATACAAAGAGAAGAAACTGCTGGCGGATGAAGATGTATTTTACAAAAACTTCATTTTGCTGCATGTTGATGATAAAGCGGGTGTACTTGCGCAGATTACGCAAGTATTTGCTGAGTATGATGTCAGTTTGGCATCGGTTGTACAACAGCCGAATGAAACCAACCCTGATGCAGAGATTGTAATTATTACTCACCGCGCGAGCAAAGCGAGCTTTAATAAAGTACTGCGACATTTCGAACAGCTGGACGTCATTCAACGGATCAAAAGCGTCTACCGCGTCGAGGTCTAATATCGTACGAGTGTCTTCTGTTTCTGCCTAATGAAATGTTAAAAATAGCCGGTCGACTGTAGTTGGCGCATATGCCCAACTTTGTAGTCAAACCGGCTTTGTTCCATATATACCCATCACCACGCATGGATGTTAAAGGAGTAATGCAACGATGAGCAACCCGTCTTCCCACAAAGTATATGAACGCCGAAATGCAGTACGTGTCGCGATACCTGCGAGCACCGCCAATCTTGGACCGGGATTTGATACCCTCGGTATGGCGCTTGGGCTATATTCATGGATTGAAATGCGCGAAGCAGAACAAACGAATATTACACTGCTAGGCGATCAGCTATACGGTATTCCAACCGACAAAAGCAATCTGATCTACAAAATGGCGCAATCCGTATTTCGCAAAGCAGGTGTCTCAATCCCTGAATTGGAGATTACCATGTACTCGGATATTCCATTGACTCGTGGATTGGGTAGTAGTGCGTCTGCACTGATCGGAGCACTAGCTGCTGCCAATGCGCTAACTGGTCACGTATTGCCTGATGAGGAATTGCTCAATATGGCAACAGCCTTTGAAAAGCACCCCGATAATGTCGGCGCTTCTTTATACGGCGGTATTGTCGCAGCAACCTGGAATGGAGAGCAAGCGAACTGCATTCGTATTACACCGCCTGCCGATTTACAGGCGCTTGTTGTGATCCCCGATTTTCAGCTATCGACGACAAAAGCACGTGAAGTGCTGCCAGCCCAATTATCAGTAGCAGATGCTGTCTATAATATTAGCCGTAGCTCATTGCTGGTAGCGGCCTTATCATCCGGTCGTCTGGATCTGATTGGCGATGCGATGAAAGATCGTTTGCACCAACCGTATCGAGCAGCATTGATTCCAGGCATGGAGCAAATACTCGACGAAGCGGTTTCCCACGGAGCACTGGGAATCGCATTGAGTGGAGCAGGACCTACGATGATTGCATTGGTGGATCGCCATTCTGCTGGAAAGAAACAGCTGGCACAATATCTAACTGAAACTATGCAAGCGCAAGGAATCAGTGCCAGCACATTATGGCTTGAACCCGTCACAGAGGGCGTTATATACTATTACGACACCGAAACCTATTCATTTATGGATACTGTCAAAGGAGAAGTTCGTTTATGATTCGTATAGCAGCTTTACCGTCAGGTTCTGTATCTCATGAGGCTTTGCTGCATATTATGGGCGATGTACCGCTAGAGATCACTCATCACAAAATGATCGCCGATGTTTTCCTATCTACTGTACAAGGCAAAACCGACTATAGCGTGATACCCATCGAAAATACAATTGAAGGCTCCGTAAGCTTGCATATGGATTGGCTTGTCCATGAAGTGGACATCCCAATGCAATTGGAATGGGTATATCCCTCGATTCAAAACCTGATCGGACGCCGCTCTGAATGTATCGACGCAGACGGTCAACCAGATTACAGCCGTATTCGTAAAGTACTGTCTCACCCAGTTGCGATGGCGCAATGTCATCAATTCATTCGGAGTGAATTGCCAAAAGCTGAATTGGAGCATGTTGGCAGTACAGCCGAAGCAGTACAAATGGTCAGTCAGAATCCGGGTCAAGGACTGGCGGCAATCGGTACATCGCTAGGAGCGAAAAAGTACGGTCTGGATGTACTGGTCGAGCGTGTTACCGATCACGATAACAACCATACTCGCTTCGTATTGATTGGAAATCGTCCGATTCAAGTGGAGCGTAACGCCGATCATGTCAAAACGAGCATGCTCATTACGCTATCCGAAAACTTTGCTGGTGCACTGCATCAGGTGCTAGCTGCCTTTTCGTGGCGTAAACTCAACCTATCCCGCATCGAATCCCGTCCTACCAAGAAAAAACTGGGCAACTACTATTTCTATATCGACGTACTAGCAGCACAGGATTCCATACTGCTCAAAGCGGCTATGGAAGAAATTCAAGCACTCGGCTGCCAGGTTCGGATTCTAGGCTCGTACCCATGCTACGAATACAACCTAACCAAAGCCAATACCTAAACAATACGGTAGAACTATAACTCAAGAGCCAAGAGCCAAGAGCCAAGAGCCAAGAGCCAAGAGCCAAGAGCCAAGAGCCAAGAGCCAAGAGCCAAGAGCCAAGAGCCAAGAGCCAAGAGCCAAGAGCCAAGAGCCAAGAGCCAAGAAACCTTGTAACCTAATGACTTGTAATGGTCTTTGTAGCAAACACTAAGGAAGGCTTCATACTTCCTAGCAACCGATAAACAGAAACCCGCCGATTATAGTGATATTCATCCAAACTAATATGTAATCAATCTCTATAGCAGGATATTCAAAACGATCAGTTATATTCCTCACCAATCTACATCTATAACTAATCCTAAATGACAAGTCTCCTAAAAGCAGACAGTAAGAAGATCTCACTGCAACAAGAGATCAATACAAATGCTAAAGGGACTTGTCATTTATATCTATAGCCCTCGCACAGGTAACCCATGTTACAAAGCCAATAAGAACACCATATCATGTAATCATCGTGCAAAAAGAGACGCTCGCCTACAATGCTCTTATGCAAAGCAATAGAAGGACAGTACATAATAAAATAACAATATGCACACTTATTTTCTTGACAATATTCTATGATTTTCAACATTGAAATGTGTTCATAAGTTATATACATACCGATGATGAACATCAAAAAAAGGCTTCATTTCAACACAGGAATACGATTGTTAATCGAATGATTGGTAAAGGGAAGATGAAAGTTACAAGTAACTAAATGATCCATAAAATGATTTTTTTTTAAAAATGAAAGAAAATGCTTGCTAATAAGCTGATTCCATGATATATTATAAAAGTTGTCACGGAGACGTGGTGAAAAACACTTTCAAATTTGACGAGTACCTAGCGCAGCTTGCTTGTACTCAGCTAACAATTTTATACACGGAATGAACTGAGATTGATTAAAAAGTTCTTCAAAAAAAGTTGTTGACAAGAAAGTTTGAAAATGATAAGATATAGAAGTTGTCGCCGGTAGATACGGCGAGCAACGAAAGAGCTTGATCTTTGAAAACTGAACAACGAGTGAGTGAAGAACTTCGGTTCTTCAAAACTATAGAGAACAGCAATGTTCTCGCCAGCAAGAAATGAGCAAGTCAAACACTTTTATGGAGAGTTTGATCCTGGCTCAGGACGAACGCTGGCGGCGTGCCTAATACATGCAAGTCGAGCGGAGTCGATGAG